>JAIDXA010000192.1:0-21303 GCA_029058705.1 Paramuribaculum sp.
GTTACCGATCGTACTGATGATGCGGCCGAAGAGTATTTCGATCTCCAGGGGCGGCGTGTCGGAAAATCTCAGCTGCTGCCCGGTCTGTATATCCGCCGTCATGGAGCTAAGACTGAAAAAGTGCTGATTCGCTGAGCTTATATCTCAAAGTAAAGTGAACTCCAAAGCTGTCTCAGGAACAGCCATGGAGTTCACTTCTGTTTTTTGTCGGATTATCTCTGGATTCAGCGTGCTGATATTGCTTCAACGGCACGGGTCAGATCGTTGACAACTGTCGAGGTCGGATACCATTGGTTCATGGCGCCCGATCGGATCGGTTTCAAGGCCTCCTCAAGCATCAGGATGGCTTCAAGGTTTCCGGCTTTTTCGAACTCCTCGCGCAGAAGGCGGATTTTCTCGCTGAGCTGGATACCCTCCACCATTCGTTCGTAGCGGATCGAAGAACGTCCGTCGGGATATACGAAATAAGTGTCGCCCGGGGCGAACATGTGGAAGCGCGTGTCGGTCAGCGGATTGTCGGTCCAGTTGGAGAAAGACCAGTGTAGGTAGCCGTCATGGCCTGTGGCTGTGGCGTAGACCGGCAGATAGGCTCCGTCGGCCGGAGCGGAATTGGCAAATTGGCTTGGCGCCGGAGTGGCGCAGCACGTATACATCAGAGTCGTGTAGCCCTTTTCGCGGCGGCGTTTCATGACGTTGTCGGGGAAAAAGTCACCTTTGATGAGTGTATAGCTCTCAAGGGAGTCGACAAGTTCGGGATGATATGACCCGGCAAGTGACATTTTGAAGTCGGGAACGGCTTTTTTTGCGACACGCCGAGCGTCGAGCATCTGGGGCAGACCGCGTTCGTCCATGACTATGAGCGTTTTTTCAAACCATCCTTTCTCTTTGAGATGTATGGCAAGTGCCTGAAGAAACGAGGTCCATAGTTCTGCATATTCTGGCGAATCGGTTGGCGCGTCAAGAAAGCGGTATTCGCCTGACGGCTCGTCGAGATAACGGAATTTCATTTCCCATGGAACCATTGTGAAGCATTCTATATTGGCGCTGATTCCGTTTTTTGTCATAAAGTCGACATAGCGGTCGAAGACCGTATAGTCATATCTCCATGAGCCGTCGGCTTTGCGTATCGTTTCGACCATCGGTTCGAATTTGTCGTTGCTCTGTTCGCCCCAGGGCTCATAGAATAGAATCGTCGAAATTGTTTTCTGGCCGGCTCTGGCAAGCATTCTGGTGTATGGCTCGAGCAGGCGGAGGTGCTCGTCGCTCCAAGGTTTGACTCCGTAATAGCGCGAAATCGCGTAAGGTTGCTGCCAGAGATCGAGATAGAACGCATAGTCGGCCGGAGCCGGGAGCGTCCGGTCGGAGACATTTATGGAAAGTGAGAGTGTCGCGACAGGTTTTTTGCCGGAAGCGGGCAGCAGCTCAAGGGTGGCGGTGTATGGCCCCGGTTTAAGATCGCGGGGAATTTCAATCGAACACCATACGGGACGTACCGTATTGGCCTGGACGTCGGCCGGGGTTTCCGGCAGGTCGATCATGTCGGGAAGGGTGTATGTCGGGAGCATCGGGTCCGGATAGCCGCATGCGTTATGGGCAGTGACAATCACATAACGCATAAAGGATGCCGAAGCTGTTGCCGCTACTTTTTTTCCACGCGGATCGCGCAGATCCGACATGCGTACTTTTAGCCCTTCGGCAGGTGTTGTGGCCACAATGAGAGCCTCGAGCCCCAAACGTTCTCCGCGCCATGCGGTAACGGTGGTGTCAGCGATGTCGATCAGTGGGGGAGATGCGAACTGACGGTAGGCGATGTCTTTTGAAGCCCAGGTGAATTTCAGTGGCGCAGCCACATTCGCCCAGCCGGATTTGTCGACGGTTGCGGTGTCGGTCGGTTCTGTATAGGATCTGTTGTCAGTGGCATTGGCGGCCAGTGAGCCTACGGCAAGAGCGGCACATGCTAGGAATCGGAATGTCATGGAAGGTTAATTCGTTGATAGGTTTGTTATTCTGATCTGACAAAATTACAAAAAAATACTCTGACAATCAAACAGGCTCAGGAATGGAATATTTTTCCTTACTGCTGAAAAGTTGGAATTTGGCGGATAATTGATTACTTTTGCGAAACATATCCAACCGAACAATCCCTGTTGTTATGCGTATAGTCATTCAAAGAGTCAAGAGGGCCAATGTCGTTGTCGACGGCCATGAGGTCAGCGCGATCGGTGTCGGGCTGATGATTCTCGTTGGTGTTGAAAAAGGTGACACCGATGATGATGCGCGCTGGCTGGCGGACAAGACATCGGCTCTTCGCATTTTTCCGGATGAGAATGGTGTCATGAACCGGTCGGTCAGTGATGTCGGGGGCGAAGTGTTGTCCATAAGTCAGTTCACCCTGACAGCATCGACGCGAAAGGGTAATCGTCCGAGCTATATGAGGGCGGCAGGCCATGAAGAGGCAACCCGTCTTTATGAAGCCTATTCGCGGATGGTCGGCGAGCGTTCCGGCTGCCGTGTGGGTATGGGAGTTTTCGGAGCTGATATGAGTGTAGGGCTTGTCAATGACGGGCCGGTGACAATCATAATCGACTCCAGACTCAGAGAGTGAATTGAAACAAGTGTTTTATGGCTGATAGGGATCTGACGATAAGAGATTTGCAGCGAACGGTCGATGACTGGATCTGCGGCATCGGCAACGGATATTTCTCGCCGATGACGAATATGGCCGTCTTGGCCGAGGAGGTCGGTGAGGTCGCACGGGTGATGGCTCGCGAATATGGCGAGCAGTCATGGCGTGAAGGTGTCGGCCGCAGCAGTCTGGACGATGAACTCGCGGATGTGATATGGGTTGTGGCAGCGATCGCAAATCAGACAGGCGTCGATCTGAACGAAGCCATAAGGAAAAATGTTGATAAAAAGACGCGGAGGGACAATACGCGTCATAAGAATAATCCAAAACTGAACAAATCCGAATAAAGCTATGAGCGACAAGTATCATGATCAAGTGGCCAAAAGCCAGGTAACCACCGATGACGCTTTTGTAAAGGCAGAGGTTGAGCGCATTCTCTCTGAAAAGAAAGAGGAAAACCGAAACAGTGATGTACTTAAGTTTCTGTTTACATGTATCGACCTGACAACCCTTAATGCGACAGATTCACCTCAGTCTGTTGCCCGTTTTACCGAGCGTGTCAATGATTTCGAGGAGGCATATCCGGAGCTTAAACCGGTTGCGGCTATCTGTGTCTATCCGAATTTTTCGCCGGTGGTGCGCACTGTGCTTGACGTAAGCGAGGTCAACATCGCTTGTGTTTCAGGTGGATTCCCGACCTCTCAGACCTATCCTGAAGTAAAGGTGGCCGAGACTGCGCTTGCTCTCGACGGAGGTGCGGATGAAATCGATATCGTGATGAATCTCGGAAATTTCCTTGATGGTGACTGGGAGGAAGTCTGCGACGAGATTTCCGAACTGAAGGAAGTGTGCCGCGATGCTCATCTGAAAGTCATTCTTGAGACCGGAGCGTTGAAGACAGCGGAAAATATCCGTGCGGCTTCGATTCTGGCAATGTATTCAGGCGCAGATTTCATCAAAACTTCGACAGGCAAGGAATATCCCGGAGCTTCGCTGGAGGCAGCCTACATCATGTGCCAGTGTATAAAAGAATATTATGAGGCGACTGGCCGGATGGTCGGCTTCAAGCCGGCCGGCGGAGTCTCTACGACCGATCACGCTGTTGCCTATTACACCATTGTCAAGGAGGTTCTGGGTGAGAAATGGCTCGACCACGACTATTTCCGTCTGGGAGCAAGCCGACTTGCCAACAATCTGCTTAGCGATATTCTTGGAACAGAAACCAAGTTTTTCTGATCGGAATGAACTATTGGGTTGTAATAGACCGTCGGAAAATGGGCCCTCTCACTCTGGAGGAGGCGCGCCGTCTGCCGCTGGAGGAGAATTCCTATGTATGGCACAGGGGGCTTCCGTCGTGGGTTAAGGCCGGCGAACTTGAGGAATTTGCCGATCTGTTCAGACAACCGGTTGAAGTTTCCGCAGAGAACGGGGTGAACGGGGAGATCACGGAGAATTCCGTAGAGCCGGTTTCCGACAATCCGGATTCGGCCGGTGAGGATGACAGCTCCCGTGATCAAGCCCGTCCGATGCCTTTCCCGCCGCCACCTCCGGCCGGCAGATTTCCTGGTGCCCCTTATGGCAGTCGTCCGGCTCTTCCCGAGAAGCCACCGACATATCTTGGCTGGAGCGTGGCATCTATTATCTGCTGTTGTCTGATAACGGGAATCATCTCGGTTATCTATGCTGCAAAGGTCACGCCGCTCTATGACATGGGGCGCTACGAAGAAGCGCGCCGGGCGTCGGAAAAAGCCGAACTGTGGTTGATTGTTTCAATCACGGTCGGCATAGTGGCTCTGCCGTTCCAGTTTCTGATGGCGATGTTCTGAGACAGAGAGAAATGGGGCGTAAAATGAAAATTACGGCCATTGTGGTTGCTTGTCTTGCTGCCGCAATGGCCGTTTACTGGTTTTTTGATCCGTCGGTCAGTCTGTTTCCGCGATGTCCGTTCTATGTCGTGACGGGTCTGAAATGTCCCGGATGCGGATCGCAGCGGGCACTTCATGCAATGCTTCACGGCGATATGGCGGACGTATGGGGCTATAACGCCATATTGTTTCCGCTGATTCCGGTTGTTTTGCTTATGCTATTGTCGGAATACATGCATCGTCGATTTCCGCGGCTTAATGCTTTCCTGACCTCCACGGGTTTCGTGATGGCTTTGGTTGCCGTTCTTGCCGTATGGATGGTGGTCAGGAATATAGCCGGATGGTGAGGCCCTGTTCCCTAACGAATCCGGCAGCTGAATATATGTGAGCCGGCAATTGATCCTTCGAATCTGTCGCCGATAGCGACAGGAACTGCCGGCAGCTCTATGGGCAGAAGGATTATGTCGCCGATCTTGAGTGTGGCTATGCGGCTTAGATTCTCTATGGAGCGGCTGATGATTTCCCGGCAGCCGGACATGTGGACGGTCTGGCTGTTGGCTATGATTGAAAACTCTTCCGTCGGAATCTCGGTCCACTCCCCGAGGGTAAGCGCGAAGTCTGAAACAGAAGCGATCGCGCCGATCGTGTTGCCGTCCGGACCGACAGGTGTCAGTCGCATGGCAAGTGATATGCGGTCGAAATATCGATGTGCGAATTTTTCTTTGATTGTTTTTCCGAGCCGGCAGATTTTGACAGCCAGAAAGAATGATGCTTTCCACTCCGCAACTTCCGGAATGTCCGGGAGAAACACAGGACGCCCGGGAAGGTTGAGCGCCGAGTCGGCGATAAGTCCATAAGCTTCGGACGATGGATTGACGGTTATGATTTTCATTTTGATGAAACGTTTGATGGGAGTCTGTTGTAGATGAGGGCGAGGTCGGCATAAATCGATGTGTTCTCAATCACGATTCCCGGCTTGACTCTTATCCGGAACGGGGTGAAGTTCCAGAGGGCTTTTATACCTGATTCGATAAGCCTGTCGGCGGCTTCCTGCGCATGTTCGACGGGTACGGCAATGATTCCGATTTCGGCGTCGTAGGCTTTGCGCCGTTCGGCGAGTTCGGAGGTGGCGAATACAGGGACGCCTTTGATAGTGTTGCCGATGATGGATGGGTCGACATCGAAACCTGCAACAATATCGAGTCCGAAACGGTGGAGTCCGCGGTCGGCAAGGAGTGCTGCGCCGAGCGACCCGACTCCCATGATCACGGCGACATGCGACGACGTGAAGCCAAGGAAGTCCTTGAGCGCGGACTCGAGTGCTATGACATCATAACCGATTCTGGTTTTGCCTTTCAGCCGCAGAACCGAGAGGTCTTTGGCCGTCTGTGACGGATCGACATCGATTTCGCGTGCTATGGCGGTTGAAGAGACATTCTTTATTCCTTTGGACCGCAACAGGCTGACACACGCCAGATACCATGGCAACCGCTTGAGCGTCGGGCCTGACGGCAGCGCTCTGGCGGTTTCGCCATCGCTTTTATGGGTCGGGATGGTTTCAGTAGTCATCAGTGGTATTCTTCTTTTCTGCAATTAAGGGGGTGTTTGGCTTCTGTTTTGGAAACACTCTCTATGACGGGTTATCTCAAAGTCCCGAGTCCGTTGCGGGACAGGTTGTTGTTCGGTGTGCGGTTGTAATTGTTCTTTTTCCGTTTTCCGAAAGGATCGTCAGGGTCGACTGCCGGATTTCCGAACTCGTCGTAGTATTGGTCGTCATCCTCTTCATCGCGCCTTTCAGACTCGCCTTTCCTGGCTTTGGGTTTGTTTTTCTTTATGTCGTTGGGCTTCTGCAGATCGACGGGGCTTTCATACAGGTCCCAGCTCTGCGCTATATCCCAATTCTTTTTCAGATTTATTTTTTTGGGGAAATAAAAGACATCTTCCGGCTGGATCGAATCGGCGACTGATCCTTTGTCCCACTTCCGGTTGTTGTTTGAATCCATGACAAGGCGGGCGAAATAAGTGGCCGGAAGCACGTGGATGAAATCGGCTTTCCCATCAGCAACGGTAACCGTATAGACCGGTGCATCCTGGGAGTTGAGAAGCTGAACGAAGGCCGATGTGGAATCGAGTCCGGTGATGTTGAAGGTGATGTTGCCGTATTCCTCGACCGGACGCACTGAGAATTCGTAGGAGAGGTTGCCGATGTGGTGGTCATATATACCGACAATCGACAGGGTGTCGACCGTAAGCCGGTAGCGTGCTCCCGGCTTCCAGTTGTATGTTGCCGTAAGTCGTCTGGGATTGTACTGCCCGGCAATTGTGAATGCCGGTTCGGTAACATCGGTCCAGACGGTGTCTTTTCCTTCTTTTATGGCCAGATGGAAAGCTTCAGGTCTGAAAGACCGGATCGGCTCATCGGCCTCGAGAATTATTTGGGAATAGATCTCCGCCTGCGACCCGATGGACGATTTGATGTTGAGAAGATCTATTTTCGGAGCGGTTGCTGTCGAATCGGATTTCTCCTCTTTTTTCTTTCCGTCCTCTTTCTTGTTGTCTTTCTTTTTCTGAGGCCGGAGGGAGAAATTGAGCGTGTCGGTTGTCCATGAAAGCTGGTCGAGGGTGTCGGTGCGTAGGTAGGTTGCGGCGACATAGAGTGTGTCAAGGGCAATTACGGCAGAATCGGCGATCCAGTAGGTCAAGGTGTCGCGTGTGGCTGATGCCTCGAGTACAGAACGCAGGCCGAAGTCTTCTCCGTCAAACGGGCCTCCGACGAATCGCATCGAAGGGAGTGTGTCGGACGCCGCGCCCATCTCGAGGTTTATGATGTGGCGCTGGCGACGCTCGTTTTTGCTCATATACTGTGACTTGTAGTTCTCGTTGAACCATGTCAGCAGGATGTCGTTAGGAGCGAACACAGTCACTTCGCGCATGACGATCGAATCGGCCGAGCCATCGGCTGTCTTTAGAGTATCGCTGACTTGCGCGCGCGAAGCGGTCGGAGATATGGTTACGGGATAAAATGCGATGTCTTCCGAGCGATCCCATTTGTTGTCGCGGTTGACATCGTTGATCGCGAATATATGGTAGTCGCCCGGTTTCAGGTTGCGTATGGTGAATTGCCCGAGCTGATTGGTGCGGGTGATCCTGTCGAACGGGAGGGTTGTCAGAGCCGAGTCTGCGAGGTTCGAGTGGACTCCGACGAGCATTGACTGCGCGGGTTCGAGATTTTCGGCGGCAAAAACCATTCCTGAAATCGAGAGGGTGTCGAGTGTGGGGCCTGTCGAGAAATCAAGGGCAAAACCGTCAATCTGGTTTCCTTCGTTCAGATCTTTTATGGCGTCTGTGAAGTCGAGGGTATAGGTGGTGTTCTCGCGCAAGGAGTCCTGAAGCATCACGGTTACGCGGTGGCCGACACCGGTCACTTTAGCCGGAGTTTTCTGGGCGGGTGAAATAACGACTTTGTTCAGCGGGTCGTCGACCTGGATGTTTTCGTTGAATTCGATTATTATGCGGTCGGATGAGACGTTTAGCTGTCCGGGCGCCGGATTGCTTTTGATAAAGACCGGCGGATCTTCGTCGATGGGGCCGCCTTCGGGACGTCCCATGCTTGCGCAGGCGGCGGCGATGACGGTGAGGATCGCGAGCAACGGCCACCGGAGATATGTCAGGTTCTGATTTTTCATCAATAGTCGGAATTGGGTCGATTGAATGGCCGGATGCCTGTTTTTTTTGTGCAATCCGAAGCCTTTCTGCAAAGTTAGGGGTTATGGGTGAATTATGGAATTTTTTAGTTATTTATTTGATCGTGGCGAAAGCTGTTTTCACAGATTCTAAGAGAGTGTTTGAATTTAAACCGCGTTAACAGTAAAACGCATGAACGGCAGAACCTTCAAAATAATCCTGAGGTCTTTTTTGGCGAATTCCGCCAAGTCTCATCAGTCGCATAGCCCGCTATGCTCCCTCTTCAACTCGCGGAATTCGTTCAAAAAATTTCCTCAGTCTTAATTTGATTTAATTCCAAACACTCTCTAAGTAACGGTTTAAGTTGGATTCCGCTTTCCCGACATAAGCAGATATTGGGGAATGGGGGCTTAATTGTGTAATTATTGGAAAAGGGGAGTGAAAAGGCAAAAAATCATGAAAAAAACCTTCATTGAGATAGCGGTCGGAAATGGAATTCTGCTTAAATTTGTGGCAAATTACGGATGATGCGGATAAATCCGGCGGCATTGTCCTTTAATGCCGGTCCACTGGGATGGATTTGACAGTCTCCGGAGTTTTTGAAAATAAGAATTCATTCCTGAATCACACGATGAAAAGAAGAATTGTAATAAGTGCAATGGTTGCTGCTTCGATTCTGGGAGCGCCGTCGTCTGACGCCCAGATCAACAGCGCTTCCGCTGCCGGTTATATGGCGCGCGGTGTTGCCATGTACAACGATAAGAATTATGAGGGATGTCTGGATCAGCTTCTTCATGTGAGAAATCTCGATCCGGAAACAGCCCAGCAGGAAGAGGCTCTCTATTATATAGCCATGTCCACACTTTATTGCGGTGATGACGAGGCTATTGACATTCTGCGGGATTATCTGCGCCGCTATCCCCAGAGCCCACGTTATTGTGATGTAGTCGTGGCTACAGGCGATTATTTCTTTACGCGCGGATCTTATGCAGAGGCTCTCGAAGCCTATCAGAAAGTCAGCCCTGAATCTCTTGCTGATGACCGCAGGGATGAAATGCTCTACCGCAAGGCATATTCGCTGATGCTTCTGAGCGACAATTCCAATGCGCGTGAAATTTTCGAAGAACTGACATCCTCGCGTGAGTATGGAAATGCCGCAACGTTTTATCTGGCCTATCTGTCGTATCTTTCCGGAAACTATGACAAGGCGATGGCCTATTTCAGAAAGGTTGACACTTCGCGTGATCCCGGAACCGCGGCCGATTATTATATAAGCCAGATCTGTTTTGTTGACAAAGACTATTCCCAGGCGCTCATGCTTGCAAGGAAAGTTCTTGAGAGCGGCGACTGTGTGCCGCAGTTCCGTCCGGAAATGAACCGTGTGGCGGGAGAGTCTCTCTACAATATGGGAAATGAACGCGACGCGCTGCCTTATCTGAAAGCCTATGTCAGAGAATCGGCCGACGTGCGTCCGAGTGCATGCTACATTCTCGGGGTCAGTGAATTCAAGGCAAACAATTATAAGGCAGCGGCAGACATGCTGCGTCAGGCCACTGATATGCCCGATGCCATGGGACAGAGCGCCTATCTCTATCTGGGGCAGTGTTATGTCAAGACCGGAAATCGCGACGGCGCCCTGATGGCTTTTGAAAACGCTTATCGCGACAGCTATGACGAACGCCTTGCAGAAGAGGCATTTTATAATTATATCGTCGCCCGGGTCGACGGTGGACGTGTTCCATTCGGCAAATCAGTCAGCATGATGGAGGAATTTCTGAAGAAGTATCCACGGTCGCGCTATGCCGACGACATACGGCAGAATCTTGTCACGGGGTATATGAGCGACAATGACTACGAAAGCGCATTGCGCATCATCGATTCGACTCCAGCCCCATCGCAATCGATGCTGACTGCCAAACAGCGGGTGCTGTTTATGATGGGAACACGCGACTATCAGTCGGGACGCACATCCCAGGCCATCGACTATCTGAAACAGGCTTCCGGAATAGGCAACGGCGACAGCTCCCTGCGCAGTCAGAGTTTGCTCTGGCTGGGCAATGCATGTCTTGATGCCGGCCAGCTCGAAGAGGCGGCCGAAAGCTATCTCGGTTATCTTCAGCTTGCGCCTTCAGGCGATGTCAACCGTCCGCTGGCATATTATAACCTCGGATACACGCGATTCCGTCAAAGCCGTTGGGACGATGCGGTCAAGGATTTCCGCAGAGTTGCTGACGCATCGGGTTCCACAAAGAAAATGAAGGCCGACGCGCTTAACCGTCTGGCCGATTGCCTTTACTACAAGGAGCGACCCGGAGAGGCTGCCACGGTCTATATCCAGGCCTATGAGACAAGTCCTGAGTCGGGCGATTATGCCCTTTACCGTGCGGCGCTGATGAAAGGCCGTCAGGGCGATAATGTCGGCTTGATCGACGCCATGGACGACATGATGAGGCGCTTCCCGAATTCACCCCTTGTCCCGGCAGCTATGCTTGAGCAGGCGCAGGCTTTTGTGGCATTGGACCAGACGGCCGACGCTGTGGAGACCTACAGCGCATTGGCAAAAGCCTATCCGAACTCATCTCAGGGACGAAACGCCTCTCTGCAGCTTGCGGTCACACAGCTTAACGCCGGACACCGAAACGAGGCCATCGCTTCCTATAAGGACGTTGTCAGGAACTTCCCGACCAGCGAAGAGGCGCAGACGGCCATAGACGACCTCCGTCAGATCTATGCCGCCGATGGAAAACTCGCCGATTTCGCTGAGTTTGTCAGCTCTGTGCCTAACGCCCCCCAGCTCGACCCGTCGACTCTTGACGAAGCCGCATTCCAGGCTGCAGAAACAGACTATGTCGACAGTCAGCGCATAGGTAAAATGTCGGACTATATAGCCGATTATCCTCAGGGAGCGTATCGTCCGCAGGCTCTGTATTACATGGCCGAATATGCATCGAACGAAGGCGACAGTCCGTCGGCGCTCGACTGTATAACCACCATACTGACCGATTATCCCGATTCGGATGTGGCCGAAGACGCCTTGTTGCTTAAGGCCGACAATGAATTGAATCAGGGAAAACCGGAAGTGGCTCTTAATTCCTATCGGGAACTTGAGCGCCGGGCGTCATCTCCGCGCATTCTCAACGAAGCCCGTATGGGAGTGTTGCGTTCGAGCCTTGATCTGCGGCATTACGACGATGTCATTGCGACTTCCGATAAGATAATATCGACATCCGCTCCCGGAACCGCTGATCTTGAAGAAGTCAGGTTCAGCCGGGCAGAAGCGCTTGACGCAAAAAACAGAGTTGCGGAAGCTTATGAGATATGGTCTGATCTTGCCGGAACTCCGAGCGACGTCTATGGGGCGAAAAGCGCAGTCTACATGGCTCAGTCCCAGCTTGCCGGAGGCGATGCCGAGTCGGCCCGCAAGACGGCTGACGCCCTGATAAATGCCGGAACTCCCCATAACTACTGGCTTGCCCGTGCTTTCATTGTCCTGTCAGACGCGCTTCGCGCCCAGAACAAAGAGTTCGAGGCCAATGAATATCTTAAAAGTCTTAAGGCTAATTATCCGGACGACGACGAGGATATTTTCCTGATGATTTCCGATCGTCTCAACCGTTAATCATTACGCACTCAACAATGTCAAACTCAATGAATAAAATCATGGCATCTCTGCGCCGCTGTTCGGCGGTTGTCCTGCTGTCTGTATGCGGGGCTGTGTCGGCTCAGGAAAATCTGAACCAGGAAATCACAGTGGCCCACCACGAGGAGGTGCGTCCGACTGACGCTGTAAAACTGAACATAACGCCGTCTGTCACCATGCCGGCACTCCAGAACAAATCGCTTGGCTATGGGACCCGTCAGATCAAGATAGGGGTGCCGTCGTCGATTGCGGCGCTTGCGCCGGCCGCTTATGCCGACACGATCTATCGGTCACCCTACCGGGGATATGCGGCTCTCGGTTATTTTCCGGCTTTCAATCTGGGCGCTTCGGCCGGCTACAAGTTTATTGACAACGATCGTGTCAGGCTCAACGGATGGATGCAATATGACGGGCGAAGCTATCGGGTCGATATGCCTTTTGCCGGCGAAGGATCGCCATTCACAAGCGTAAGAATGCGTAAGAATATCGCGACGCTCGGCGCGACGCTCCACAGCGCTGTCGGTCGTGAGTCGTTTGTCGATGTGGCGCTCGACTATACGTTTGCATCCTACAACACACCTTCATATAAAGTCGAAAAAGAAACATCGGCGTTGATTCCGGCCATGGAAAATCAAAATGTCCATAGGCTCAACATCCAGTCGCTATGGACAATGACCCATGGAATATGGGATACGGGGATTGGCCTGAAATACGGACATTTCGCTTATGGCAACCATATAGCCGGACCTCAGGCGATGAATCCTGAAATTCCTCTTCCGGATATTTTCAATATGGCATCGGCTTTTGATCCTGTGAGGGAAAACCGATTTGCCGTCAGGGCTTTTGCTTCGGCAAAAGTGCTTGGCGCTCAGTCTGCCGGACTTGAGATGTCTTTTTCCCATTTAGCGAATACAACCTGTTCGGAACTCAGGGAGCTGCCATATGATCCGGTCGGAATCTATGAGACGCGGGGCTCGTGGGGACACGGACTGTTGTCGCTCCGTCCGTATTATCGCACGACATGGAAACATATTGTTCTTGATCTCGGGCTTAATCTCGATTTCACCTTCAACGCAGGCAAGGTGTTCCATATATCTCCGGCCGCGCAGGCTTCATGGAAACCGAGCAACTTTGTGACGCTTTATGTAAAGGCCAATGGCGGCGAGCGGCAGAATACACTCGCGACTCTGTTTGACGTGAGCCCCTATGCGATGCCGAACCTTGCCTACCGTGATTCCCATGTGGTTCTTGACGGAGAAGTCGGTGTGACGGTAGGGCTGTTCAAAGGCTTCTATTCGCAGTTGTCGGCAGGCTATGCCGTAGCCAACGACTGGCTGATGCCGTTGAACCTCGATTACTATCAGTCGGTTTTCGAGAAAGTAAACATGAAAGGCTATAAATTCCACCTGGGACTCGGCTACCGCTATCGCAGCCTGTTTGAGATCGGAGGCAACGTGGAGTTCTCCCCTCAGAAAGCCGACAGAGGCTATTATCTGTGGCGCGACCGTGCCAGATTCGTCGCCGACGCCCGTCTGAGAGTGACACCGGTAGAACCGCTCGACGTGACTGTCGGGTGGGAGTTCAGAGGATCACGTAAGGCCATGACCCGTACAATGGGAGCGTTTTCGGCCGAACAGAACATGATTTCGCTCGGAAACGTTAATAATCTGTCGCTGGGTGCCACTTATCGTCTGACACCGCGATGGACGCTCTGGGGCAGCGTTGAAAATCTTCTTAATCACCATTATGCGCTCGTCAGTATGCTCCCGTCGCAAGGCGTAGCCGGACTTGTCGGGGCAAGCTATAAATTCTAACCGATGATGAATGAAATCACTTCAGTGACGCCGCGTGCGAAAGAATCGGACAGCGTCGTTATCATTCCGACTTACAATGAGCGTGAGAATGTCGCGTCTATCATAGAGGCAGTCCTGCGCCAGCCGGTCAGAATGGATGTCCTGATAATTGATGACGGATCGCCAGACGGAACGGCCGGAATTGTACGCGAGAAGATGAACGAACATCCCGGGCGCGTCCATCTCGTCGAGCGTTCGGGCAAACTCGGTCTCGGCACGGCATATATAGCTGGTTTCAAGTGGGCGCTTGAACGTCCGCACTACGAATATATCTTCGAGATGGATGCGGATTTCTCGCATAATCCCGATTCTCTGCCGGAACTCTACAAGGCCGTCAGCGAAGGTGGGGCCGATGTTGCTGTCGGATCGCGTTATGTTACCGGAGTCAACGTTGTCAACTGGCCGATGGGGCGTGTGATAATGTCATATTATGCTTCTGTCTATGTCAGGAAAGTGACCGGAATGCATGTCCATGACACTACGGCAGGATTCGTATGCTATCGCCGCAATGTGTTGCAGACGATCGAACTCGACAAAATCCGGTTCAAGGGTTATGCTTTCCAGATCGAGATGAAGTTCACCGCTGTCAAATGCGGTTTCCGGATCGCGGAAGTTCCGATCGTGTTTGTCAACCGGGTTCTGGGTACGAGCAAGATGTCAGGTGGAATTTTCGGAGAGGCTTTTTTTGGTGTGATACGTTTGAAAATTTCAAGTTGGTTCAGAAAATACCCTAAACAGCATGAATAGGAAGCGGACGCTCATTCATAATGTCTACGTTGTCAACGAAGGCAGATCGTTTCACGGCTATGTGGAAGTCGAGGGCGAATTTATTAAATCAGTCGGCGAAGGTGATCCTGAAGATTCGTTGAAAGATTCCGCCGATATTATTGACGGCAGGGGGCGGCTGCTCCTTCCGGGAGTGATTGACACCCATGTCCATTTCCGTGATCCAGGCCTGACCCATAAGGCCGATATGGCTACCGAGAGCCGTGCGGCCGTTGCCGGCGGAGTGACGTCGTTTGTCGATATGCCGAACACCAAGCCTCCGACTGTATCCGCCGTGGCCCTCGAAGATAAACTGCAGAGGGCTTCTGAGGTGAGTCTCGCCAATTATGGATTCTTTATCGGAGCGACCTCTGACAATCTTGAAGAGCTGAAACGCGTCGACTATTCCCGTTGTGCGGGAGTGAAGCTTTTCATGGGTTCTTCGACCGGTGGAATGCTTGTAGACTCAGACGAGGTGATGGAACGGATAATGACCGAGGTCCCGGCTCTTATGGCGGTTCATGCCGAGGATGAGACATTGCTCAATGCCAATCGCCAGGCTGTAGTGGAGCGCTATGGTGAGGATCTTGAAATGGAGTTCCACCCGGTCATCCGTAACCACAGAGTCTGTTTCACGGCCTCGCGCAAGGCAGTGGAGACAGCCCGGCGTCTGAACCACCGGCTGCACCTGCTTCATGTCTCGACTGCCGATGAACTGACTTTGCTTGAAACTGGAGCGCCAGAAGGAAAACTCGTGACGGCTGAAACATGCCCGCAATATCTTGCTTTCAGCGATGAACAATATCCGATGCTCGGCTCACGCATCAAATGCAACCCGGCAATCAAGCGCCCTGCAGACCGCGAGGCACTTCGTGATGGTGTAAGATCGGGTCTTATCGACACAATTGCCACGGATCATGCGCCGCATATGGCAGAAGAGAAGCTTGGAACGGCTCTGACAGCAGTTTCCGGAATGCCTTTGATTCAGTTTTCGCTCACTCTTATGATGCAGATGGTTGAAGAGGGAGTGTTTACGGCAACGGAGGTTGTCGAGAAAATGTGTCATAATCCGGCGATCATCTATCGCATTGACCGGCGCGGATTTATCCGCCCCGGATATTATGCTGATCTGGTGATGGTCGACAACGATTGTGATCCCTACACAATTACGGACGCCCACGTTTTGAGCCGTTGCGGTTGGACTCCCCTCAATGGGCTGACAGTCAATAACAAGGTTGATATGACGATGGTCAGCGGAGAAATTGCCTGGCGTTTCGGGGTGCTTTTCTCGAATGTGCGGGGCAAGGAATTGAAATTCAATGTCGTAGAAAAACAGAGCAGCATACAATGATCGACGAGATTATCAGTTTTAACGAGGCATTTGTCAGAGAAAAAGGCTATGAGCGTTTCCTGACAGACAAATATCCGAATAAACGTATTGCTATTGTGACCTGCATGGACACGCGTCTTGTCGAGTTGCTTCCCGCTGCACTCGGATTCAAGAATGGCGATGTCAAGATCATTAAGAATGCAGGCGGAACGATCACGAATCCGTTTGACAGCGCTATGCGCAGTCTGCTTGTCGCAGTCTATGAGCTTGGGGTCAATGAAATAATGGTTGTCGGCCATACGGGTTGCGGTGTCCAGGGCATGGATTCCGCCGAGATGCAGCGGCTGATGATGGAGCGGGGAGTCCCTGCCGGAAATATCTCGCTAATGAAGCATTGCGGAATTGATCTTGACAGTTGGCTTCATGGTTTCGACGACACGGCCTCGGCAGTTCAGGAAACCGTGGATCTTATAGAGCGTCATCCGCTGATGCCGCCCGAAGGCGTGACCGTAAGGGGCTATATCATGGATTCGCAGACTGGACGGCTTATGCCTGCAGACCAGGCGTGCGGCACGCTTTGATCAGGTTTGCTTCTTCACCTGTCCGAAAAATCCATTCTCATTCACAAGTATATATGAAACATTCAACTGTTGTCGTCGTAGCTGTGTTGATGTCCGGTTTCCTGCAAGCCGGCGGACAACCGAATCAGGTTGCTCCGGTCGATCTGGAGAAGGACGAGGAGGTGTGGCCGGAAGAGATTCCAGACTATTCCGCCGGACCGTCGGAAAATATCTTCAATCAGAATCTGACAGAGACTGAGCTGATAGAATTTATGGTTGCCCAGTCAATATTAGGGGAGCCGGAAGTCGATGCGGAGATGCTTCAGCGGTTCGTGGCCCGCCATAATCCTGAATTTCCTATCGAAATAGCCGACGCGTATATCAAAGTGGGCCGACGCTATGGAATCAGAGGCGACGTGGCGCTTTGCCAGAGTATTCTTGAAACAGGCTGGTTTCGTTTCTCCGACGGGACGAGTGTGACAGCCGACCAACATAATTACTGCGGTCTTGGAGTGATCAGCCGCGGACAGCGCGGCCATTCGTTCGATACGGTGGAAGACGGTGTGACGGCGCAGATACAGCACCTCTACGCATATGCCTGCAGCGAACCGATTCCGGCAGGCGAGCGGATGATCGATCCCCGATTCAGGCTTGTGACACGGGGCGTTGCGCCGACATGGGCTGATCTGTCAGGACGGTGGGCAGCCAACGACCGCTATGCCAAATCGATAATGAAACTGTTTATTGAATTGAGAAAATTCAGCTCAAATAATCCAACACGATGAGAACCGAAGAACAACTTGAAGGAGTTACCCGTCTGGGAGATACTTCTGTGAAATATCCGACCCAATATGCACCCGAGGTGCTGGAGACATTTGTCAACAAACACCCCGACAATGAATATCTTGTCACATTCACTTGCCCGGAATTCACGTCGCTTTGTCCGAAGACCGGCCAGCCTGATTTTGCCAGGATCATAATAAATTACATCCCGCGCGAACGGATGGTGGAGAGCAAGAGCCTGAAGCTGTATCTGTTCAGTTTCCGCAATCACGGCGATTTCCATGAAGACTGCATCAATATCATAATGAAAGACCTTGTCCGTCTGATGGATCCGCGCTATCTTGAGGTAATAGGCCTGTTCACACCCAGAGGCGGAATCTCGATCTATCCGTTTGCCAATTATGGCGATGAGGATCATCAGGATCTGGTGAAAACACGTATGGTAGCCGCATTCCGTAATGATTTCTGAACCCTGTCGACTGAAAATAGCAATGAAAGAAAAAGACTGTCTGATTGTGCTGTCGGGTGGAATGGATTCGACAACGATGCTCTATGACTATGCCGATACTATTGCCGCGGCCGTGAATTTCAATTACGGAGCGAACCATAATCGGCGCGAGGCCGAATGTGCCCGCGAGAATTGCCGGCGTCTCGGAATAGAACTGATTGAGATTGATCTGGAGTTTATGGGACGCTATTTCGAGAGCTCCCTGTTAAGTGGCGGGGACGCGATTCCGGAGGGACACTACGCAGATGAGAACATGCGTTCGACCGTAGTCCCGTTCCGGAACGGGATCATGCTGTCGGTGGCGGCCGGACTCGCGGAAAGCCGTGGCCTGAAAGCCGTGATGATCGCCAACCACGGCGGAGACCATGCGATTTATCCAGACTGTAGGCCCGGATTCATCGAGTCGATGGGCAGGGCAATAGCCGACGGTACTTATGAGGGCATAGAGTTGCGGGCCCCGTATACTAATATGACCAAGGCTCAGATCGCTATGCGCGGAGCCGCTATCGGTGTCGATTATTCGCTCACTTATTCGTGCTATAAGGGCGGTGAGAGCCATTGCGGCAGATGCGGAACCTGCGTCGAGCGTCGGGAAGCGCTGATCGCGGCCGGACTTGAACCGGACTGCTGATCATTCGTAAAGAACGACCTCGAGTTTTTTTGAACCGGATATTGCTTCGCCGGACCAGACGCCTTCGCCGTCAGATGAAACGGTGATTGTCAGGTCTGCTCCTTTGTCGTCGGAGTGGAAAATGAACCGGTCGTCATGGCCGGATCCTTGAAGATCGAGAACGATTCCGTAGCTGATATTTGTGTAGGTGCATTTTCCCCAACGACCCATATTGTCGGTAGTCGCTGAGATTTTCACCGGCCATCGTTGTCCGGTCTGATCAGCGAAATATCCGTTGAAATCATAGGTGTGCATTGTTGGCAGCGCGATGGCGGGAGGTGTTTCTTCCGGTGATTCGGTAACGACGACCGGCGATTTGTCGGTAACGGTTGCCTGTTCCGGAACGTCGTCTTCAAGAATCGGGGCAGCGATCTGTCGGGCGGGGCGACGTAAGAGCAGACTGGCTGATAGCGCTATGGCGCATAGCGAAAGAAGCGCAATGAGGATCCATAAAATTCCCCGGCCGGAGTGTTTCGGGCTATGGCCAGTTATGGATGCCTGCGGCAGTGCGGCGGCAAATTCTATGGCGTCGGACTGTCGGGCCGACGCCTGAAACTGCAAAGCTGTTGTCAGTGTTGAACGGAGCTGTGGAGTTACGTCGGCGGGCAGCGCGCGGGATATATAGCCGGGCGTCAGTTCTGTCGGCTTTGGAGGGCGCGTTCCCGAAAGGGCATGGAGCATTGTGGCCGCAAGAGCATAGACATCGGTCTGTGGGGAAAACGAAGAAATGCCGGCATATTGTTCGATCGGGGCATAGCCCTCTGTCAATCCGGCGGCGGCAACGGTTCGGGTCGACGTGCCGTTGTCTGCTATGTGTTTCGATTGTCCGAAATCGATCAAAACAGGAAGCGGCCGGTTGTCGCGGCCGGTTGTGACAATGATATTGCCGGGCTTTATGTCGAGATGCATTATGCGCCGGGAATGTAGTTTTCCGACGGCATCGCACAGCGGACGCATTAGTTCGAGAGTTTCGGCTTCGGACAGGTGGTGGTGCGATCCGATATAGTCGCGCAGTGACGGTCCGGCCAGATAATCCATCGCGAAGTAGGCTGTGGCGTTGGCCCTGAATATTTCGTGGACGCAGACTATATTCGGGCTGAGTCCACGGATTGATTTCAGACGTTCAGCTTCGGCAATGAAGTCGTCCATTGCCGCGGACACTCTTCCTTTGGCCGCACCGACGGCCACAATGGTCGAGTCGGCCGATGCGGAGTCGCGTTGACAGTCTGCTGCAAGAAAGAATTCCTTCAGGGCAACGTGTGTTCCAGCCGCATCGGCTGTGCCTATGGCCGATGCCCGGGTGATATATGTGATTCCAAACCCACCAGTGCCGAGCACACCTTCAACAACATAGCGTGTTGTTGCGGAACATATGACGGTGCCGTTCGGAAGGGCATGCGGTGGAGAGGGCATGGCTCGGTGAGTGTGTGGGTTGGAACTGATTTACAGCCTGTCGGATTCAATAGGTTCTGCCGAGACTTTCGTAGAGCTCATAATCGTCGTCGATCTTGTTGCCGATGGTTGTCAGCATGTCGCCGACAAGCGATCCGGAAATACCTCCTTTGAGCAGGCGGCGGGTTGTTTCAGGCGAGAGGCGAGCGCGTCCGCCGGCAAAGCGCATCGCAACTTTCGGGGCGACAAGTCGCATCAGGGCGACACTTAAAATGATTTCGTTTTCTGAAATCAGCGGCGTTCCTTCAAGCGGTGTCCCTTTGATGGGTTGAAGGATGTTGACGGGAATCGAGCATGCGCCAGCTTCGCGTGCCTGTTCAGCAAGTTCAAGGCGGTCGCGCAGAGTTTCGCCCATGCCGATTATTCCGCCGCAGCATACTTCCATGCCGGCTTCGCGTGCCCATGCGATAGTCTGGAGTTTCTGGGCGTGGGTGTGGGTGGAACAGAGTTTCGGGAAGAAAGCTGCGGAGGTTTCGAGGTTGCAGTGGTAACGGCTGACGCCGGCCTGACGGAGTTTGACGAGCTGGTCTTTAGACAGCAACCCCATGGAGGCACAGAGGTTGATGTCGGCATTGCGTCCGATCTCGCGGTAGATAGAGCAGAACCGGTCCATGTCGGCCGGTGCGACTTTCCGTCCGCTGGTTACGAGGGAGAACCGACAGACATTACGGTCGGAATTGGCTTTGGCGGCCTGCAGAGCCTCGCCAAGAGGAATGAATTCATATTCGTTTATTCCTGTTGCATGTTTGCCCGACTGGGCACACCATTTGCAATCTTCGGAACAGCGTCCCGAACGGGCGTTGACAATAGAGCATGTGTCGATTCGGTCGCCGCACCAGTGCGAGCGCACTTCGTCGGCAATGTCGGCAAGTTCGTCGGGAGTATGAGTGGCGGCAAGAGAGAGAGCTTCATCGACTGTGGCTGGGATTCCACGGAGTGCGCGTTCGCGCACGGTCTGGAGAAGCCTGTCGTGTGACAATTCGTTAGTTTCCATATGACAATAGTGTAGGTTGGCGGTAGCTTAAGGCCGCATGTGTGCAAAATTACGAAAAAATTGGTAGATTTTCGTTTAATAATGGAAGTTTTGTATTTTGTAAGTATAGGTCAAATCTTTTTAGCTGGAAAAAAGGTTATATTTGCAGACCCGTTCAACAGAAAAAAGCGGTGTGGTATGTGTTTTTATATCGCTCCGGCTTGATTTTTCGTTTTAAAAAACCTCAAAATAAGCTATCCATAGTTCAAGTTATGACTCTAATCGGTAAATTGTTAACCATTGCGGTTGCTGCCGTGTCGGCTTTCGGTGCCGATGCAATGACTGTTTCGCTTGATTCATGCCGGGCAATGGCGCTGTCGAACAACAAGAATCTGCGTATGAAGGCAGAGGCTGTGCGTCAGGCCGGTTACCAGAAAGACGAGGCATTTGCGGCTTATCTGCCCGCGCTCGATTTTTCCGGAGGATACATGTATAACCAGAAGAATCTGTCGATCTTCGATTCAGACCAGCGGCTTCCGGTCCAGTCATTTGATCCGCAGACTCAGAGCTATCAGTTTAATGTTGTGAAGAATC
>JAIDXA010000192.1:21313-27235 GCA_029058705.1 Paramuribaculum sp.
GATAAAGGGTCCTGGCGGACAATATATTCCAGAACAGGTAGCTCTGATTCCGAAGGAGGCGATGGAATTTGATATCCACAATGTCTTTTTCGGCGCGATCACCCTGACCCAGCCAATCTTTATGGGAGGAAAGATCGTGGCTATGAACAAGATAACGGGGTATGCCGAGGATCTTGCACGTGCTATGCATAATTCAGAGGCTGAAAATATAATCTATGCGGTCGATGCGGCCTATTGGCAGGTCGTTTCGCTTAAAGCAAAACAGAAACTTGCACGGAGCTATGTCGAGCTGCTTGACACTCTGCATTATAATGTGGAGAAAATGGTAGAGCAGGGAGTGGCGACGCGTAGCGATCTGTTGACGGTTGACGTCAAGCTGAATCAGGCCAATGTGGATCTGACGAAGGTTGACAATGGTCTTGTGCTGTCGCGTATGGCGCTTGCGCAGGTGTGCGGTCTGCCTGTCAACAGCGATCTCCATCTTGAAGATGAGGATATTGATGTGGCCACTGTATCGGCCCCGATAGCCACGACCTATAATATGCAGGATGTCTATGCCCGCCGTCAGGATCTGAGGGCACTTGAGATCGGGGTGAATATCTATCGTAGTCAGGAGGATGTTGTCAAGTCCGACATGCTTCCGAAAGTAGCCCTCGTCGGAACATATTCTTTTAGTAATCCAAACATGTTCGACGGATTCAAAAACCGTTTCAACGGTGCTTTTTCTGTCGGAGCGATGGTTACTATACCGCTTTGGCACTGGGGAGGCAATTATAATAAATATCGTGCGGCCAAGAGCAAGACGACAATTGCCCGGCTTGAGCTTGAGAATGCCAAGGAGATGATTGATCTTCAGGTCAGCCAGTCGGCGTTCAAGGCCCAGGAGGCTATGAAGACCTATGAGATGACTGTCAGCAATCTGACCAAAGCCAACGAGAATCTGCGGCAGGCCAATGTGGGATTCCGTGAAGGGGTAATGACGACCGATAATGTCATGGAAGCCCAGACTGCGTGGCTGAAAGCCAATTCCGAAAAGGTCGACGCTATGATTGACGTTCATCTTTGCGATGTCTATCTGTCGAAAGTGCTTGGCACTCTTCCTTATCCGACAAATTATTGACCAGTCGGGGATTGATCTTGTCAAATCAAAAAAATAACAGGAAAATAATAATAAACTATCCATCATCATGGCTGAAATTGATAAAACTCCGACTCCGGAACGCCGCGAATCGCGGGTGTTGATGTTTTCACTTCTGTTGGTCGTGATCGCCACGGCGGCAATCGCGATAATCGGGCTGTTTCTTCTGAAGCCGCCGGCCGAGATCATAGAAGGCCAGGCGGAGGCCACGTCTGTCCGTGTGTCCGGCAAACTGCCCGGGCGTGTGACCGATATCTATGTTAAGGAGGGTGATATGGTGAAAAAGGGCGACACGCTCATCCATATCCATTCGTCGCTTGCCGAGGCCAAACTGATGCAGGCCACGGAGATGAAAAAGGCGGCGGCAGCCCAGAACAGAAAGGTCGATGCGGGAACCCGCACGCAGATTGTTCAGGGAGCACGTGATCTGGTTGCCCAGGCGGCTGCCGCCCGCGAGATTGCCCAGAAAACGTACGACCGAATGCAGAACCTGTATAACGAGGGCGTCATGTCGGCTCAGAAACGTGATGAGGCCAAGGCTGCCTATGATGCGGCTGTTGCCGGAGAGAAGGCAGCACAGAGCCAGTTGAGTCTGGCTATGGCGGGAGCGCAGAACGAGGACAAGGAGAGCGCTGCGGCTATGGTAGGAGTTGCACAGGGTGGAGTCAGAGAGGTGGACGCGGTTCTTGAAGACCAATATCTGCTGGCTCCGTGCGATGGTCAGATAGACCAGATCTATCCTGAGGTAGGCGAGCTTGTTTCGCTCGGCACACCATTGATGACGGTTCTTAAAATCGATGATAAGTGGGTGACGTTCAATGTTCGCGAGGATATCCTCAATGATTTCAAGCTCGGCAACAAGGTCAAGGTTATGATCCCTGCCATGGATAAGAAGGAGGTTGACGTTGAGATTTACTATATCCGCGATATGGGAAGTTACGCTACGTGGCGAGCCACGAAGAGTACCGGAGAATGGGACAGCCGTACATTCCAGATCAAAGGACGTCCGACCGAACAGCTGAAGGATCTCCGTCCCGGCATGACGGTCGTTTACCGTCCGTAGCGCGGCCGGCCTGTATTGTGCGGATTGATGGCGAATTGTTTTATTGTTGATTTTAATTTTTAGCCCAGCAGTGACACTCAGGTATTTAAAACAGGCTCTTTCTGATGGCGTCGCAACTCTTGTTTCACGGCGTGTCTATCTGGTATGCCTGATTGCAGTTCCGATTCTGACAACACTCTTCTTCATCGACATGATGGACGAGGGTTTGCCACTGAGGGTTCCGTCGGCGATTGTCGATCTGGACCAGTCGCCGCTGTCGCGTCAGGTCACGCGGTCGCTTCAGGCTTCCGAGCTGACTGACATAAGCGAAAAGGCGGAGTCGTATCATGCGGCGATGGAGCAGGTGCGGTCGGGAAAGGTCTATGGATTTTTTATGATTCCAGAAGGTTTTCAGAAGGATGCGCTCAGCGGACGAACGCCGACCATCAGTTATTACTGCAATCTGACATATTTTGTTCCGGGTTCGCTGATGTTCAAGGGTTTCAAGACGATAGCCGTGACAACGGCAGGCGGGATCGTGCAGACGACGCTTGTTTCGGCCGGAATGCCGGAATCCAATGTCTCGACAATGATCCAGCCGATGACTGTACAGACACAGGCGATAGGAAATCCATGGATGAACTATAATTATTATCTGACGAATTCCTTTATACCGGGAATGGTCGCGCTGATGGTTGCGCTTGTGACGGCCTATACGATCTGTGACGAGATAAAGCGCCGAAACTCGCGGCGATGGCTTAGCCGTGCGGGCGGGTCAATCGTAGTTGCGCTTGCCGGGAAGCTGTTTCCCCAGACTGTCATAGAGATCTGTGTCGGCCTCGCATGTCAGGCCATAATGTTCGGGTTCAGTCATTTTCCGATGAACTGTCCGGTGTGGCATATGGTTCTGGCCATGGTCATGATGGTGCTTGCGTCGCAGGCATTTGCGGTGACGATCTGCTGTCTGATCACAAATCTGCGTCTGTCGGTCAGCCTGTGTGCGCTGACTGGGATTCTTGCGTTCTCGCTCGCTGCATTCTCGTTTCCGGTTACGAGCATGTATGCGCCGGTTGCAGCTTTCAGCTATATCCTTCCGGTGCGCTATTATTTTCTGATCTATATCGATCAGGCGCTTAACGGGATTCCGCTTTATTATTCCAGGATGTTCTATATGGCACTTGCCGTGTTCCCTCTTGTGCCGTTAGGTTTGCTGTGGCGGCTGAAACGGCGAATGAACCAGATGGTCTATCTGCCCTGATGTTTTCAGGCGTGGCAGCAACAATAGAGAATTTTCAATTATGAAACGAATGATTTCAGGCATATCGGCAACGGTTACATCTTTGTTCAGAGTGTGGCGACGGGAATTCTATCTCGTTTTCCATGATGCGGGTGTCTTGCTTTTCTTTTTCTTTCTGACGCTGGCCTATCCGGTCATCTATACGATTATCTACAATCAGGAGGTGATCAAGAATATCCCGATAGCGGTTGTCGACAATTCGCGTTCGGTTTCAAGCCGCGAGCTTACGCGTATGGTCGATGCAACGGAGGGAATAGAGGTCTATGACTATGCCTCTGACATGCAGGAAGCCCGCCGGATGGAGAATGAGCATAAGGTCTACGGGATTCTCGAGATTCCACGTGATTATGATCATCGTATAGGCCGTGGCGAGCAGGGTGTTGTTGTTTTCTATTCAGATATGTCGCTGCTGTTGCGTTACCGTACGTTTCTGTCGGCACTGGCTGATGTGCAGCTTGCGGCAGGGGCGGATATAAGGCAGGAGAATATCAGTCAGCTCGGCCTGTTGGCCGGGAATATGCGAGGGCTGCCAGTCGAGAACGAGGCGTTTCTGCTTGGAGATCCGACACAGGGTTTTGCGTCGTTCATCATGCCTGGGGTGCTTGTGCTGATTCTTCAACAGAGCATGCTTCTCGGTGTCACCATGCTTGCGGCGGGCGTTAAAGAGCGTCGTCGCCGTTTCGGGGGGATTGATCCGGAATCAGTTTCTGCCGGCGCGATGGTCACGATCTGGGGGAAGGCGCTCTGTTATCTGACGCTGTATCTTCCTGTCTGTGTCTATGTGCTTGATATAGTGCCGATGATGTTCAGTCTGCCGCATATCGGCAATATCCGCGAGATGTTTCTCTATATTTTTCCGATGCTTTTGGCTACGGCATTTCTCGGACAGACGATCAGTGTTTTTGTCACCGAGCGTGAGAGCTCGATGCTTGTCATTGTGTTCACGTCGGTGATTTTCCTTTTCCTCAGCGGCCTGACATGGCCCCGTTATGCGATGAACGATCTGTGGACGTGGATCGGAAACGCAGTGCCTGCAACGTGGGGCATCGAGGGTTTCATCAGGATGAATTCGAACGGTTCGCCGCTATGGGAGCAGTCGCGTCCCTACACGATGTTGTGGGCTCTTACGGGCATTTATATGGTGTCGGCTTATCTGGTCGCGCGATTTACGCTTACGTCAAGATCGGCACGCCGTCAGCGCGGCAGGGTGGTGCGGCAGTGAAGGTAAGGATGCCGTGTCAGTCTGCGCGGTCTGTTTTACGTGAGGGCTGACGCTTCGGGTTTGCGGGAAACCAGCCGCGGGCCACTCGCTGTTCCTGTTCCGAGATTTCGAGAATCGACCAGAAGCAAGTGAATGCGAGAACTCCGAGCAGAGTGGACCAGATGATGTCGGCAATTAGAAATGATGAAATTCCGGAGGCTATTCCTGCCAAAAAAAAGACCCATCGGCAACCGAGTCCGAAATAGTAGTGGGCTTTGATGACTATCGGGTGGAAGATTCCTATGATGAGGAATGTAAGCAGTCCTATTGTGAGGCCGAGCAGGCCATGTTCAGAAAGTGTCTGTGTCATAATGCAAATGTTGTTTTAAAATTTGTTGCAGCGGGTGGCTACCATCCGCCGGTGGCTCCTCCTCCACCGAAGCTTCCTCCCCCGAAAGAGCCACCTGAGATGCCACCTCCGCCTCCGTTTCCGAATCCGCCTCCACCGGGGCCGATTATGACGACCGGAGCGGCGAGTTTCGCGATCTGGTATGGCACACGGCGGGTGTGTCCGCAGTTTTCACAGACGTAAATGCGTTCGCCTGTACCGGTCCGGGAGGTTGTCGGTGCGATTACAGTCCGGTTGCTGACGAGCCGTGAGGTGCGGGAGCCGCAGTTTTCACATTTTTGCAGGGCGGATTTTCGGTTTATGTATGGAATTACGTCTTTTTCACCGCACTGGGGGCAGAGCCAGACGTCGTAGTCGACTGAATCGAGGCGTTCCTCGCGATCCTGTGCGGGAGTGAGATAGAGATTGTCGGTCTGCTCGTCGAGTTTTTTCATGGGGTGCGTGCAGTTTGGGCAGTTGCGCGGATGATTGCGGAGACGGTTCATCAGAAACGAGCAGAGCAGGAAAGCGGGCAACGGCAGTCCGAGGCCGAGGAATGAAAGGAACAGGGCAACCGGTTTGAGGTTGTTGAGGGAGTCATATCGCACGGTTTCTTCTTTATGGCGGTTGGCGATGTAGCTTCGGATTACCAGAATGAGCATAATTGCGCCGGCTACTGCCCCGAATCCGGCCATCAGTGCGATGATGTCGAGTTCGTCGTCGGAGGCGTTTGAGTCGTTTGGCTGTGCGGAGCGCAGTTCTTCGGCATATCGCGGGTCGGTCAGCACTCTGCAAACGGCCGAAGTGGCGGCCAAGACGCCGCCATCGTAGTTTCCTTCCCGGAAGTGGGGAATTG
>JAIDXA010000193.1 GCA_029058705.1 Paramuribaculum sp.
ATGAGGCCTATGGATTGGAAAAACTTAGAAAGTGTTTGAATTTAAACCATGTTAACAATAAAACGGCGAAAAAAGAGACTCTGATTGACTCGCGGACAGAGGAAGTTGCGGCTGAAAATTATAATAAAATGTAAAAACCGATATGTAGGGTGTCGGAAAGGGTGTTGGGGTTTTGAAAATGGTGGTAAAATGATTATTTTTGCAAATTGAGTCGACATTGCATCCGGGACGGGGTGGCATTTCTGTCAGCCCCGGCGCAGGAGCAGATGACCATATGCTGAAAAAATAATACTAATACCTAATACCTTTCATGAGATTTTCAAAGAAGTTAGCTACGTTTGCGGCCGCGGTTGTTGTCGGGCTGCATGGTTTTGCGGCGGAGGATTACGCGAAGTATGTCAATCCGTTTGTCGGCACCACCAATTTCGGGACGACGAATCCGGGGGCAGTCACGCCTAACGGGATGATGTCGGTCGTTCCATTCAACGTCATGGGATCGGACACGAATGTCTATGACAAGGATGCCCGCTGGTGGTCGACCCCATATGAATACCACAATAAGTTTTTTACGGGTTTTGCGCATGTCGCTCTGAGCGGAGTCGGATGTCCCGATCTGTCGTCGCTTCTGACGATGGCTACGACCGGAGATCTGGAACCGGATTACAAGAAATACGGGACGGCTTATACAGATGAAAAAGCTTCGCCCGGTTACTACAGCAACCGTCTGACGAAATATGACATTCAGGCGGAGGTGACAGCGACCAGCCGTTCGTCGGCCGAGCGATTTACATTTCCGGGTGGCAAGGGCAACATTGTGATCAATCTTGGAGAGGGTCTGACGAACGAAAGCGGCGCAACGGTGCGCCGGGTGAGTGACACCGAGATTGAAGGGTCAAAGCTGATGGGAACGTTCTGCTATAATCCGCAGGCCGTATTCCCGATCTATTTCGTGATGCGTGTCAATAAGAAAGCTTCGTCGTGCGGATTCTGGAAAATGCAGCCGGAAATGACCGGAGTCGAGGCTGAGTGGACTGTTGACCACGGCACATATAAGATCTATAAAAAATATGGGCGCGAGCTTTCGGGCGATGACATAGGCGCATGGTGGACCTACGACAGTCTGGCCCCCGGGGAACAGATTGAGGTGAGGCTTGGCGTTTCGTTTGTTTCATGCGACAATGCTCGAGAGAATCTGGACCGTGAGCAGTCGAACCTGACGTTTGACCAGATCCGCTGCAACGCCCGTGAGAAATGGAATTCAGATCTGGGCCGCATCCGAGTGAGCGGCGGCAGCGAAGCGCAGCGCGAGGTTTTCTATACAGCGCTTTACCATGTGCTTCTGCATCCGAACATCCTGTCGGATGTCAACGGCCAGTATCCCCTTATGGAGGGCTGGGGCAACGGGACGGTCAGCTATGACGGCGACCGGTATACAGTTTTCTCGTTGTGGGACACTTACCGCAATGTCCATCAGTTGCTGACGATGGTTTATCCGGAGAAGCAGCTTGACATGGTGCGGTCGATGGTGGATATGTCCAAGGAGTGGGGCTGGCTTCCGAAATGGGAGCTATATGGCCGCGAGACCTTCACGATGGAGGGCGATCCGGCAATTCCGGTAATCGTGGATACCTGGCGCAAGGGTCTGCGCGATTTCGATATGGACGCCGCCTACAAGGCGATGGTGAAGTCGGCGACGACACCGGGCGACAAAAATCCGATGCGACCGGACATTGATCCCTATATTGAACGCGGATATGTGCCGTTGGGCTGGCACGCCAGCGACCTGTCGGGCGATAACTCGGTGAGCCACGCTCTGGAATATTATGTCGCGGACAATGCACTGGCATGGCTGGCCGCCGAGCGAGGCGACAAAGATTTTGCCAAGGAGCTCAAGAAGCGTGCGCAGGGCTATCGGAATTATTATTCGAAGGAGAGCGGCACACTGCGCCCGATTACGAAGGAAGGCAATTTCCTGACGCCGTTCAATCCGCGTCAGGGTGAGAATTTCGAGGCGGTGCCCGGCTTCCATGAGGGGTCGGCGTGGAACTATACGTTCTTTGTTCCGCACGATGTCGAAGGTCTGGCCCGTCTGATGGGTGGCGGCAAGAAGTTTGTCAACAAGCTTCAGATGGTCATGGATTCGGCCTACTATGATCCCGCCAATGAGCCGGATATAGCATATCCGTATCTGTTCAGCCGTTTTTCAGGCGAGGAATGGCGCACACAGGAGCAGGTGAACCGCCTGCTTGCGAAATACTTTACCACAAATCCTGACGGAATACCCGGCAATGACGACACCGGAACGATGTCGGCGTGGGCGATATTCTCGATGATGGGATTTTATCCGGATGCGCCTGGCGAGCCGTATTATACCCTTACGTCGCCTGTTTTTGACCGTGTGGAAATCGACACAGCCGACGGGACACTTGTTGTGGAAGCGCCCCACTCGTCGGCAGACGACATTTACATTGAGTCGATGAGTCTGGGCGGGAAGCCGCTCAAGAAATATCGCATCGGACATGACGAGCTGATGGATGGCAAAGTGTTGAAATTCAATCTTTCGAAAAATAAAAAATAATCAGAAATGAAAATCATCAAATTTCTTCCGTTTGCAGCGATGCTGACAGCGTCGGCGGCTTTTTCGCAGAATGACGCGGGTATGCTGACCAACTATGTCGACCAGAATATAGGAACAGGCGGGCACGGCCATGTGTTCATGGGCGCGAATGTGCCTTTCGGCATGGTTCAGCTCGGACCGACGTCGATTCCGCAGTCGTGGGACTGGGTTTCGGGCTATCATGAAAGTGACTCGACGGTTATCGGATTCTCGCACACCCATCTCGAGGGTACCGGCATCGGCGACCTGTTTGACGTCACGGTCATGCCTGTCATGGGAGATGTGACTTATGCGCGCGGCACAGAGTCTGATCCCAAAACGGGATTGTGGAGCTATGCCGACCGTCGGAATCAGGTTGTTTCGCCGGGCTATTTTTCGGTGCCGCTGACCCGCTACGGCATTCTTGCAGAGCTGACGGCCACAAACCGTGTCGGAGTTCACCGTTATACGTTCCCCAAGGGTAAGGATGCCGCGATTGTGATTGATCTTGAAAACGGCGGCTGCTGGGACAAGCCGACCGGCACGATGATGAAGGCAGTCGGCAAGAACAAGGTTGTCGGGTATCGTTATTCCGAAGGCTGGGCGAAGAATCAGCGCGTTTTTTTCGTGGCCGAGTTCTCGAAAAATTTCAAGTCGTTTGAGCTGAAGGGCAAAGATGATATGTATGGCCGCGTCAACTTCGGCAAGACCAAGGAAGGTGAGCAGATTCTGATGAAGGTTGCCATTTCGCCGGTTTCGGTTGAAGGCGCGGAGGCGAATCTCGCGGCCGAGATGCCGGGGTGGGATTTTGACTCGACCGTGGCAAAGGCTTCCAATGAATGGAACAAAGAGCTGTCGAGGGTTAAAGTGGAGACGGATGATCAGGACGCTCTGACGAAGTTCTATACGTCGACATCCGAAAACGTCGCCGGCACAATCATCGTGTGGTATAACGCCGTATAGAAC
>JAIDXA010000194.1 GCA_029058705.1 Paramuribaculum sp.
TCTATGAAACACCAGATTGTCAGCCGTCTGATGCGCCGCAACCTATCGCGCGGACAACTTGCCGGCTACGCGCTTGCCAATCTCATAGGCCTCTGCATCGTCATTTCCGCCGTTCAGCTCTACAACGACATCTCCTCCGTCTGGGATTCCGACGACTCATTCATCTCCCGCGACTATCTGATTCTCTAGAAAGAAGTCAGCGGACTGGGATCTGTCCTGACCGGCCGACAGGCTTCATTTTCAAAAGAAGACATCGACGAACTGGAATCCCAGCCATGGGTCAGACGTGTCGGCAGATTCACCGCTTCCAACTTCGGAGTGGCGGCATCGGTCGAGATCGGAGGACGCGGAGTCAACACAGCCCTGTTCCTCGAATCGATTCCCGACGAATTTTTCGACGTGACTCCGAAAGAATGGTCCTTCACACCGGGCGTCAATGCCACCGTTCCTATAATCATCAGCAAAGAATATCTGTCGCTCTACAATTTCGGGTTCGCTGCCTCGCGCGGACTGCCGCAGATTTCGGAATCAATGATCGGAATGGTCCCGCTGCGCCTGTCGGTCAGCGGCAACGGCCGTCAGATGTGGCTTCCCGCAAAAATCGTCGGATTCTCGTCGCGACTCAACACAATTGCTGTGCCCGACGAATTCATGCGCTGGGCCAACTCCAGCTTTGCCGACCGCGACCAGCCGGAAGCGTCGAGAATCATCGTCGAGACAAACACCCCCGGCGATCCCGCAATTGAGCAATACATGCGCGAACACCATTATGAAATCGCAGGCGACAAAGTCGACAACGGACGTGCCGCCTATTTTCTCGCCATCATCACTGCGACAGTTGTCGCAGTCGGAATAATCATCTCGCTGCTCGCCTTTTTCATTCTTCTTCTCAGCATCTATCTGCTGCTGCAGAAAAACCGCGAGAAACTCCATAGGCTGATGATGCTCGGCTATTCGCCGCGCGCCGTCGCTGGCTACTATTACCGTCTCGTCATCCTCATCAATGCCGGAGTCCTCATCGGCGACATTCTTCTGATGCTGCTGGCCAAGCACTTCTGGAGTTCCCAGCTTGAAAACATTGGCGTGACCCCCGGCAGTCCGTGGCTGTCGATCGGCCTGGCCATAGCCATTATGTCAGCGATCACAGCCGGCAATCTTGCCGCAATAGCACGCAACGTCCGCCGTAACTTCCCAATGCCGTAAGCTCTCAAACATTACGTTCAAAAAACAGACGGCGTCCGCTTCCGGAAATCGGAAAGCGGACGCCGCCCCAATATATTAAAGACGGAGGGTTCTTATTTTTAAACCGTGGGTGGTTGAAAAGATTTAT
>JAIDXA010000195.1 GCA_029058705.1 Paramuribaculum sp.
CACGCGCTGCAGAAACGATTGCGGCTATAAAGCGGTATCTCGGAATCTGACTTCGGAAAGATAGTCCGGTTCAGAAATAAACAGGCGTCGGATTCCACGGAATCCGACGCCTGTTTTTAGATGCTATTTGTAATGGGGATTATCTCAGGGCTTCTCGTATCTTGCAAAGTCGTTCGAGCAGCTGGGGCAGCTGGTCAAGGGGAAGCATGTTGGCTCCGTCGCTTTTCGCTTTTGAGGGTTCGGGATGCGTTTCCATGAAAAGACCGTCTACGCCAGTGGCAATTCCGGCTCGCGCGATAGTTTCTATCAAGTCCGGACGTCCGCCGGTTACGCCTGCTGCCTGGTTTGGCTGCTGGAGCGAATGTGTCGCATCAAGAATGACCGGGCAGTCGAATGATTGCATCTGAGGTATTCCCCGGAAGTCGACGATGAGGTCCTGGTATCCGAAACTTACCCCGCGTTCGGTTATGGCAACATCGTTGTTGCCGGCGTCGCGCACCTTCTGTATGGCAAAGCGCATCGCGTCGGGCGACAGAAACTGGCCTTTCTTGATGTTGACGGTTTTTCCGGTTTCGGCTGCCGCTACAAGGAGATCGGTCTGGCGGCATAGGAATGCGGGAATTTGCAGGATGTCGACGTAGTCGGCTGCCATTGCGGCTTCTTCGGCCGAATGTATGTCGGTCACTACAGGACATCCGAACGTTTCGTTGACTTTTTTCAGAATACGAAGGGCTTCCAGATCGCCGATTCCCGTAAAGGAATCTATGCGCGAACGGTTGGCTTTCCTATAGGATCCCTTGAAGGCATAGGGAATACCGAGTCGTGAGGTTGTCCCGACGATTGATTCAGCAATTTCAAGAGCCATTTTTTCACCTTCTATTACACAAGGCCCGGCAAGGAGAAAGAAGTTTTCTGACGGAGATATGGTTTTTATGATTCGGTTGTCCATTATAAGGCTGTTTTAGATGTGATGGATTTGGTCTATTATATGAAATGTGTCGCAGGCCACAAGGGCGGCTGTTTCGGTTCGTAAGCGGTTGTCGCCGAGAGTGACCGGTTGCCATCCGGAAGACAGCGCATGATCGACCTCGTCGGGCGCGAAATCGCCTTCCGGTCCTATCATTATGGCTGCATCGGTCAGGGGGGTGTAAAGACGCGCGAGCAGTTTGCGTTCCGACATGTCGTCGCAGTGGGCAATAAACCGCTGTGTGGACTGGCAGGTGTCTGTAAATTGTTTGACCGGAGTCATCGGTGTGATTTCCGGAAGCACACCTTTGAGCGATTGTTTCATTGCGGAGACGGCTATTTTTTCGAGTCGTTCGGTCTTGATTTCTTTGCGTTCGGATCGTTTCGACAGCAGAGGCACAATCCGGTTGACTCCGATCTCGGTCAGTTTCTCGACAAGCCATTCCATCCGGTCCATGTGTTTTGTGGGGGCGACAGCTACTGTCAGCTGCTGATTCCAGCAGAGAGGCATCGGATTCCGGGATATTATCTCTACGGTGGCCTTTTTTGGGTGAGCGTCAAGAAGACGGCACTGGAATGACATGCCTTTTCCATCAATAATAGTAATTTCGGCTCCTGATTTGAGCCGGAGCACTCGGACGGCGTGTTGCGAGTCGCTTTCAGGAAGTGTCAGGGTCGTTTCTATTTCCGGAGCGTAGAAGATTATCATTGTTGACGTGGAGTTTGATTTTTGTTGCTGTCGCTTTACCTTTCTTTTGCGTTGGGGGTTTCCGGATCATCACCTGTGACGAATCCTTCCGGAGAGTCACCGTCGATCAGAGCGGCTTTGGCGTCGCTGACTGTGGGTTTTGAAGAGTCGCGGAAAATCAGCCAGAACAGTATGGTCACAACCAGCCCGTAGGCTGCGAAAATATACCAGGATGTCTGCCAGCCTTCAATCTGGGATTCCACCGGGCGGGAGTAGACATATCGATTGACAATCTGTCCGGCGGCAAGAGTGCCTATGGTTGCTCCGATGCCGTTGGTCATCAGCATGAAAAGACCCTGTGCGCTTGAGCGTATTCCTTTGTCGGTCTGCTGGTCGACGTAGAGCGATCCGGAAATATTGAAAAAGTCAAATGCCACACCATAGACCACGCATGAAAGGACGAAGAGAAGCACTCCCGGCATTTCCGGGTTTCCAAGACCGAAAAATCCGAAGCGGAGGACCCATCCGAGCATTGCGATGAGCATTACGCCTTTTATTCCGAACCGTTTCAGGCAGAATGGGATGAGCAGGATGCAAAGGGTTTCGCTTATCTGAGAGAGGGATATAAGCGCTGTGGCGTTCTGGGCTACCCAGCTGTCGGCATAACGGCTTACTTGTTCGAATGCATTGATGAAGGTTGATCCGTAGCTGTTGGTTATCTGGAGGGATACGCCGAGAAGCATGGAGAATATGAAGAAGATGGCCATTCTGCGTTGTTTGAACAGAGCGAAGGCTTTGAGCCCGAGTGCGTCGGAAATTGACGTTGAGCCTCCTTTGGAGACCGGACATGACGGCATAGTCAGCGCATAGGCGGCAAGTATCAGTCCGATAATGCCGGATGAAAAAAGCTGGAAGAATGTTTTTTGCATCGAAATGCCGTTGATTGGCAGGAAGTTGGTCAGGAGCATAGATGCAATGAAGCCTATGGTCCCGAATACTCGTATCGGAGGGAAGTGGACAACTGTGTCGAGCCCGGCTTTGTTAAGGGCAGTGTAGGCCACGGAGTTTGCCAACCCGATGGTGGGCATGTAGAATGCTACTGAAATTGTGTAGAGTGTGAAGAGCGGGGCGAATTCTATATTGTTGCCGGCAAAAAGGCAGTAGGCTCCCGCAGCGCCCATGAACAGTCCGGCGATAAGGTGGCATATGCTGAGCATTTTCTGTGCCTGAATCCAGCGGTCGGCGATGATTCCGATTACTGCCGGCATGAAAATTGAAACTATTCCCTGCACGGTATAGAACCAATAGATTTTGTCGCCGAGTCCGACGCCGGCGAGATAGATTCCTAATGAAACGAGATAGGCGCCCCACACAGCGAACTCAAGAAAGTTCATTGCGGCGAGTTTGATTTTTATTGCTGACATTGTTTTTCGATGTTATTTGATTAGTGGAATCTTGGATTGTTATCGTTGATTGATTGAATTTTGGCGAGAAGGTCAGGAGTCGAGCTTTTTTTTCAGGATTTCGTTGACGCGTGCGGCCTCTTCATAGTTTTCCTGGCTGATCAGCCGTTCGAGGGTGCGCTGAAGTTCTTCGATGCTGTAGTTTTCAATCCGGGGCTCGTTGAAATCTGTTTCAGGGTCGTCGTCATCATCGGAGTATGTAGGAGCGTTGGCTGCGGCGGCTTCATCTTCATCGGAGTCCGAGTGCGATTCCTCAATGATAAAACCGGTTTCCTCGAGGATTTCGGGTGTTGTGAAAATCGGAGCGCCTGTGCGCATTGCAATGGCGATTGCGTCAGATGTCCTGGAGTCGATGGCGATTGACCGCTCGCCATCTGTGAATGTCAGCTCGGATGAGAATATGCCGTCTTCAAATCGATAGATGAACACTTCGCGCAGTTTGACGCCGAATGCATGTGCAAAGCTGACGAAAAGGTCGTGTGTCATCGGACGAGGCGGTGTTATGCTTTCCATTTTCAGGGCAATAGACTGGGCTTCCGCAGCTCCGATGACAACAGGAATCCTGTAGTCTCCGCCTGTCTGTGCAAGAATCAAGGCATATGCACCGGACTGGATCTGGGAATAGGAGATCCCGACGACTTTCAGGCGGATTCGGTTACTGTTAGATTTCATTTTTTGTTTGTGGAAAGAGGTTTTATGGTATTCAAAGAGTGACGTTGCGGCCGGTTATCACTCCACTTCCGAAACATAGACTGTTGTCGGGCGAATAGATCGAGGTGAATTGCCCCGGGGCGATTCCCTGTATTTTCCGGTCGCTTTCAATGATATATTCTTTTTCGTCGATTCGCGTAAGGCGTCCCGGAATAAATTCGGGCATATGGCGGTTTTTGAATGCGATATCGACCGAGTTGCATCCGTCGGCCCAAGGGTCGAGGGTGATCCAATGCATTTCGTCGAGGTGGATCGAGTTGCCATATTGTTTTTCGGTGTCGTAGCCGCGCGAGACGTAGACAACGTTGTCCGGGATATGTTTTTTGACAACATACCATGGGCCGCCGCTGAGACCGCGCCCTTTCCGCTGGCCGATCGTGTGAAACCAGAATCCGCGGTGCTCTCCGAGTTTTTTTCCGGTCTCGATCTCGATGATCGGACCTGGTTTCTCTCCGAGGTGACGGCGGATGAAGTC
>JAIDXA010000196.1 GCA_029058705.1 Paramuribaculum sp.
ACGCCATGGTGAGTTATGCGAAGAATTACACCCGCTCCGAACTTGAAAAATGGTACACCTCCGACTCCTCCGCATTCGCCCACAACGATTACAGAATTTTCCAGCACCTCGACAAATACGTTGAGAAGCGGTGCGATGGCAACGCAAACGCCATTGCGCTTGCAAAACCCATCGTAACCGAAGCAGCCGCATCGGAGATGCGCAAATTCTACGCAGCCCGTCGCGACCGACAGCAGCAATAGGCGGTTTTGAATGTATCGGGCAACCGATACATCTCTCTGACATAAAAGCTCCCGTCACTTGCCAAATGGCCGCGACGGGAGCTTCGTTTCAGTCGTTGTTCAACGACCTCACGTGTGTTTCTGCATAAGTACCTTATTCGAATACCCTATCTGACATTTTGCATCTTGTCAACTTTTTCTCAAGAATGTCGTTTCCTCTCCGTCGGCATCTTTCAGCACCAACTCTTCGTCTGATATTGAAACAACCTCCTCAGAGCCGAATCCTTCTTTTTCAAATTCTTCCTTGAACTCTGCAATAGCCGCTTTATATTCCAATTGCGAATCAAAGAAATCCCGATCAACCTCAACAATTAAATTCTTCGTATCGAAATCAAATTTTATGCTGCTTCCGGATATTGAATATGTTCCCGACACTTTAACCCGTCCGAACTGCAGACCTTCATAAATCATCTTACAGTTCAACTCCACTTCATCGGAATGAAAAGTTAGAAGCATCTTGGTTGTCACAGATTCTCCATTCTCTGTTTCTTTGGTTTCATTATACCATTTTCCCTCCAACAGATCGCGATCAAAAGAAGCTTTCTGATTGCAGCCAATCAGAATCACCGAGAGGCACAAAAACAAAAATATTTTCCTCGTCTTCATACAATTTAGTTTTTATAGAATTTCAAATAGCGGGAATACAAATCCAAGCGCGCCAACAGATGAGAGTCTGGTTTTGCCCCGATAACGGACAGTAGTCCATGACGCGACACCAAGCGAATGATATTCAGCTGAATTTAACGCAAATGGCGCGGTATAGTACCCGTCAATACCGCTCTGGCGCAGTTCTCGATTCTGTTCAGCCACAGCTTCCGTCACAACTTCATGCATCTTATTAAAGTGATCGCTTTCAGAAGGATTGGTACACCATAATAATATAGCGGCCGCAATTATCAATACTAACATCACAATTCCGCCGACAACAGAACCATCATCTTCTTCTTTTTTCTCAACGCTTTCAAATTCTTCATTCATAATGTTTTGGTTTTTAATTATGTTTAAATTATATTTATCAAAGACTATCTCGTGGCCGCTTTTACAGCGACGATTCCTCCATTTGCTATTGTGTAAATTTGAATGTAATCGGAAGGGTATACCACACGCTAACGGGTTTGCCGTCAATCTTTCCGGGATTGAACCTCTTGAGAGTCTTTACCACTCGTTTAGCTTCCTTGTCAAGATCCGGGTCTTTACCGCGAACAACCTTAACTTCACCTACGGTACCTATTTTTGTGACAACGAATCGAACGACAACTTTACCTTTGATGCCATTTTCCATAGCGACACTCGGATAACGGATGTTCTTGTCTATGTCAGCGAGAAGAGCTGCATCGCCTCCGGGATACTGGGGCATCTGCTCTACAGAAGTGAAGACTTTATTATCATACTCTAACTTTCCGAGGATAAAATTTTCACTTTCAGGTTCGACCTCGGTCACCACAATGCCCCTCTGCTTTATCAGACCGCTATCAAAAATCTTTTCTACCTTGACATTCCTTGCCGTTTTGTAAGAGCCGGTAGGAACGTAGCTATGGATCACCTCATAGGTCGGATTGGCTTTTTCATCGGCATAAATCATCCTGAAAGTGACGCCATTCACACGTTCGCATCTATACGGAGGCTGGTCTATGAAAAACTTACGGTAGTCGCTTCTGACCTGCTTCAGCCACGCATCGCCTTCCTGAGTGTAATTAATATCGTCACGGGTATTTACGCGTGCTCCGGAAGAGGTTGCACCATATCTTCCAGGCCCGGACCGCTCGAAATTCTCAAGTCCGAGCTTGGATTGTATATAGCGGTTTACTTTCAAGCCTCTTGACCATATGTTATAATCATTGTTTTTATAAGCCAGCACACACAACTGTCGTGCAATGTCATTTGCTGTGGATTCATCATAACCATATTCATAATCATAACTCGACAGAACAATTCCATCATGGTCCGGAGTCATTATCCGCACGAGACTCCCCTCCAAATCAAAAACCTTATTGCCAATGATTCGATATTGCGGATGAGACTTATATCTGGTATAAGTTACTTCGTGTGGGTAAAATTCTTCGATACGCTCCTGATCATTGGCACCATTCTCTTTTTCAAGCCATTCCCATCCGTCCGACAAGCCACAGCACATTTCCCGAAAGGAATACTCACACCAGTTCCCGTTCTCTCTCATATCAAGATACACACGGCCATAATAATACGGATTGGAAACCGTATCGACATAAGAAATCATCCGCATCTCAGGTAACGGTTCCCCTTTCCCACGATAGAAACCCAACCAATCTTCTTTTACACATTCTGCATCATATAGCGCTTCTTCATAAGCTACCCTGCAATCGGCCTCATAATCGTCAAGATATATCTTGCACTTCTTGCTTATCCGGCCTTTTACGAGATCTTTTATGATTGCATCCCGATCCTCCATCACTTCCGGACGGCTGGCAAGATCTGCAATAATCTCACTATCGACCTCATCACTTATGGGCTTACCAATACAACTCATTAAATCCCTTACACGTCTGAGCCGCATAAGCTTCTCTTCGGCAAGCTTCTGATATCTCATGAAGGTGTCTCTTTGCGCCTTCTTATTTTGTACAGAATCTGGTTCTTTTCTTTCCACAAGACGCCACTCGGCATCTGGGCGTGGATTCTTGGCCCACTTCTCCAGTTGTTTTTGGGTGTACTCATAGCGACCGTTGCCCGAACGGCCCGAACGGCAGTCATATTTTACAACACCGTCTTTGACAGCGGCCTGTGTGACGCCGCCGAATAGTGCCGCAGTCAAAATCATCAGATTTAACCTTTTCATATGATCAATTTATTAACTGTGAAATGACACTTAGAGTGTGTCATATGGTAAATAGATTCATTGTTTTCATTTGCCCCGACCATCCATAACAAATCAGGGGTGGATTGCCGGCTGTTTGATTTGTTCGTTGAGGCTCTCGCATTGCCTTGAAGTCCAAATAAAACAGAGCAGTCCACCCCTGCTATGAGGGGTGAAGCGCCATCTGCCGGGATTATAGACTTCAATTGGAATTTGCGAGATTTCAACGAATTAATCCTACAGTGAAAGCGTTTCTATATCTATGCCGAGATCCTCTGACCTTTCGGCGTTTGTGTCTTTTTTGCAAAGATAGGAAATAATTCCATATTGCAAAAGATTTTAACATAGGACCGCTCTGTTTGTTGCGCAAATTTATAATCTTGTATCCTTTCCCCTGCGGCTAAGCAAGGTTCTATACAGTCCTATTTTACATATTTTAACACCAAGCCGCATTACCGCGCTGCGTTTCAAGGCTAATTTTGCAATCAGATTACTAAACAAAACCCTCAGACACCTTAATTGTCATGAAACCCGACAAAGAAAAACTCGAGCTTCTGCTCAGCATCGTAGGAAAGAAATTCGGCACGTCACCGCGCACTCCCACCGATTTCGCACAACTCACATCTGCCATACATCAGACAACCGGGCGCACCATCGGCCTGTCGACGCTCAAGCGGCTGTGGGGCTACGTGACAGACCAGACCGGCACCACCTATTCCACCCTTACGCTTCTGTGCCGCTACGCAGGCTATAGCGACTGGGACTGCTTCTGCCGTCGGCCGACGGCTCTGACACAGCTGAAGAATCAGCCTTTTCCGAGAATGCTATTGTCGAGTCGAGAACGCTCGCCATAGAAACAGCCATTGAATTAATGCTTGGCCCGTCGAAAATTTGCGTGATCGTGAAAACCGGCAATCCCGACAGATTCAGAGTCGAAGAAGCCTCCGGAATTAAACTCCGTGAGGGCGATGAAATAAATGTGGCCTACATGGCCGCCGGACGCCCGTTTTTTGCGTCCGAATGCCGCCGCGGCAATCGCCTGCTCGGCACATACACCGGTGCGCTTGGCGGAGGAATATGCCGAATCGCCATTCGCGACCTCTCGAAAAACGGAAGCTGACAGAATTCCCACATCGAAAAAACGAACTTGCATTCAACTTGCCTCCGACAACTTAATCTTTTTTATGGAAA
>JAIDXA010000197.1 GCA_029058705.1 Paramuribaculum sp.
TTCCGCTGTCGGCCCCCCCGTTTGTTTCATAAAACCTCTTCTTGGGCGGGGGCGCGCGGGGGGCGCCCCCCGGGGCCGCGCCTGTCAGCATATCCGGAAAATCAGTGTCCTGCGTGGCCGGGAACGTGCTTGGAGTCATCTATCCATGGAGTGATGCCAAGCCATGCGATGGAAACGAACAGACCGAAATATATGCACAGGGTTATAAGGTCGCCGACTGTGATCGTGCCGGAGCGGTAGCAATCAATCCCATAGACGGCCGCAAGAACGGCTGTCATGACTGCCGCCACCGCGTAGACGGCGTATTCTATGATTGCGACCGATCTGACCCTTTTCGGAGGAAGCCTGTTCATGACCTTTTTTGTAAACCATGGCGAAGGAGGTGCGGTTATAAACTTTTGCTCGTTAAGGAGCGCCTTGAGTTTTTCGTCGCTGATTTTTTCGTGAGTATTCATTGTTATGGGAGTTTTTTTGTTTCAGTAGGCGGATGATGACCTGCAGTCGCGTTGCAGTTCATTGGCCATTTTTGTTTTTGCGCGTGAAAGATAGCTTTTTACCGTGCCTTGCGGCAAACCGGTGATGCGGGAAATTTCTTTGATAGGAAGATCGTTCATGTAGAAAAGGACAATAAGCATCCGTTCGGTTTCCGAAAGGTTTCTCATGGCAACCTCTATGTCGTGGCGCATTTCTGTGGCGCGGGCATCCGGCTCGTAAGGCTGGCCGCCGGAGCTGTCGGAAATCTGAATGTCGTCTGGAAGCCTCATCTCTCGCGTTTTCCGGCTGTAGCTGACAAATTCGTTATAAGCAATTGAAAAAAGCCATGTTTTGAAACGGGCAACGGCGCGGAAAGAGCGTAGCCCGATCCAGGCTTTCAGGAATGTCTCCTGGCTCAGGTCGTCGGTCAACGCCGCGTCGCCCATGGTCAGACGGTAGAGGAAGTTGCGCACTCCCGGCGCGTGTTCCTCCACGAGCCGTTCAAATGCGTGTCGGTCGTCGGTTGCAACGCATCGCGTTATCAGGCTTATTTCTTCAAGCTTCGTTAGCATCGTCGGAGGATTCTTCAATCTGCTGCTTTTCGTTTTTGCGTTGGAGGAAGAATACAGCCAAGCGCGATAAGCCGATAAACGCAGGTATCATGCCGGCCGAGACCAGAAATGCGCTGCCGCGTGCCATTCCCAATAAAATCAGAGCCAGACCCCATCCGATCCAGACAATGCCTGACTGGAGTTTGTTTTTCGCAAGCGGCCCATCGGTCAGATAAAATTCCGGCGGAAGAGGATGCCCCGATTCGATTGCACGTGTGATGAGGTCATATTTCATCTTCTTGCGGGTTGTCAATGACCGACAGATGAGATATATTATCAGGACAAGAGTCGCAAACGGAACGGTCACTCCGGTAATGATCCCGACAATCGCTACCACGTCGATGGATTTGACGATCCTGTGGCCGATGTCGGTTGCGTTGTCGGCATCATTCTCTTCAGAAGGGCTTTCGTCAGAAGCGCATGTTTCTTCTGCCGTTTCGGATGCTCCTGTTTTCAGCACCACGATATTCTGCAGGCTGTCGGCATTGACATCCGATATCTTTTCATTGATTTTGCTGGCGGTAGCCTCTGTCTGCAGTTTCATCTGGCGGGCCTTTTCGAGGGCATTGCCTGCGTATGATTTGTTTGGCAATACGGCAATGACGAGAATTGCCGTCAGAAAAATAGTAAAGGAGAATTTAATCGACGATATCTGTTTCATAAGTGGGTTTTGATTTGGATTGTTTGCCTGTTATGACGTTGTCAGACCTGGAAAAGGTTGCAGACGGTCCGCAAAAATAGACATTTTTTTGTGATGGTGAGGAAATTTCGTAATTTTGCATCAGACAGGCAAGCGGGGGCTGTTGTCCTCTGGGTAACAGCAACCTTTCGTGTCACCCTATTATTAATCATTATTATGCATACCCTAAGCGAATACATCTCTCTGGTTGAAAAACGAATCCGTGAAATCAATTATCCCGACGAACCGTCCGGACTCTACGCTCCGGTCAAATATGTACTCGACGGGGGCGGAAAACGCATTCGTCCCGTTTTGACACTCGCGACGTGTGAGGCCCTCGGGGCAAACCCTGAAACGGCAATCAATCAGGCTGTTGGAATTGAGATGTTTCATAATTTCACGCTTCTGCATGATGACGTCATGGATCATGCGGACATGCGCCGCGGACGTCCGACCGTGCATATCAAATGGGACGAGAGATCGGCCATCCTCTCCGGCGATGCCATGTTGACCATGTCTTCACTTATGATGGGCGATGGAACAGACCCCGGAAACTATCGCAAGATAATGGATGTTTTCCAGCAGACGGCCATGAAAATATATGAAGGCCAGCAGTATGATATGGACTTTGAAAATCGCCGGGATGTCAGTGTCGATGATTACATCAACATGATCCGGTTGAAAACCGCTGTGCTGCTCGGATGTGCCTGCGCGCTTGGCGGAATTATGGCGGGAGCTGATTTCAGAGACTGCGATGCCATGTATGCCTATGGCGAGCGTCTCGGACTCGCATTCCAGTTGCGCGATGACTTACTCGACACTTATGGCGACCCCATTGTGTTCGGTAAAGAGATCGGCGGTGACATTCTTAATGATAAGAAGACATGGCTGTCAATAACCGCCTTGGCTGAAGATGAATCCGGAGTGATGGCCGATGAGCTGACACGTCCGTCCGAACCTAACGAAAAGATAGAGCGCGTACGCGCATTGTATGACAGGCTCGGGCTTCCGCTGAGGTGTCAGCAGTTGATTGACTCTTATGTCGATGCTGCGGTTTCCATACTCGACAATGTCTCGATGAGTCCTGCGGCGAAAAACTTCTTCATTCATCTTGCCGAAGAGTCCCGTTCGCGGTCCCATTGATTTCTCTGCTGGAAGTGTAGACTGATGATAGACACTCATACCCATCTCTATCTTCCCGAGTTTACCGAACAGGATTCTTCGGGAGCTGTAGCCGCTGTCGACCGTGCCGTAGCCGCCGGTGTCAAGCGGATGATTTTTCCGAATGTGGATTGTACGACAGTCGGCCCCATGATGGAGCTTCACTCCCTCCGTCCGGCTGAAACTGCTGTTGCAATGGGGCTTCATCCGACTGAAATAGGGGAGAACTGGCGCGAAGACCTCGACACCATTCTCCGCCATCTCGACAACGGGTCCCGGTTTGTCGCAGTCGGGGAAATAGGCATTGATCTCTATTGGGACAAAACTTTCGAACAACAGCAGATGCAGGCTTTCGAACTGCAGCTCCGCAGGGCCGTGGATCTTGACCTTCCGGTGATCATCCACTGTCGCGAAGGACTCCCTCAGACGCTTGAAGTAGTCAGCGGCGTTCCCGGACTGCGTGGGGTGATGCATAGTTTCGGAGGCACCATTGCCGATGTTGAAGCCGTCCGTAAAGTCGCCGACTTCTATTTCGGAATCAACGGCATCGTCACCTTTAAAAACTCCCGCCTTCGCGAAACACTCCCTGCTGTAGGACTTTCGCGCCTTCTCCTCGAAACTGATTCACCTTATCTCGCGCCCGTTCCCCATCGCGGCCGACGCAACGAATCAGCCTATCTCGTCCACACCGCAGCGCATATTGCCGACACACTCGGCATCTCTCTGCCCGCTCTCGATCAGGCCACCACCGACAACGCCTGCGCGCTCTTCCCGAAACTCTGAGAAATTCCGGACGCTCTGCGATCGTGGCCGTAAGTGATCGATTAGCCACATTCTACATAATCAATAGGGTCATAGCGTATTTTGCCATTGCTTTCAATATATTCCGTATATTCCATTATGCCTTTCCCCGGCACTCTGAAGGAGTAGCAATAAGAATGCGTGTGGTTAAACCATATTTCAGGCTCAGTGATCACTAACGGACAAGAATGAAAGCCCATATATTCAGTATAGCCTGTAATCACAGACCTTCCGTCTTCACTAACAAAGTGTATCTTATGGTGTGTTAATTTCTCTTCTGTTTCAGCAAAATAACTCAGCATGTGAAAAACACCATCAGACCACAAATCTCCGTCAAGTATTATAATGTCGTCACAGTCAGCATGATACGTCAACGGTTCTACAGAGCCGTCCAAATGCTCAAAAAACAGAGTGACTTCTAATGGTTCTTCCCTGCTTGGCTTTTTGCTGAAATCATACATCATAAACTCCGAACCGTCATTTGGATTGTAGCCGAAAATCCGGTCACGCTCCACCCGTATGCACACGTTGGTCCGCTGCCCGTTTCGTAACATCTGCAGATATGGCTTCCCCTCAATCAGAGTGTCGCTCATCTCGATACTGTCAATTCTTGCATTCCAGGTTACTCCGGAGACCCAGAATTCTCTTGCATCCTTAATGGTCGTTGCGAACGTGTGTGGCTTAATTCTTCCTTCCGGTTCATCCTTGCAGCTGAAAAAACTCAGCGCCGACGCAATCATCACGCAGCTAAACAAAATCCGTTTCATCTCTCTATTAGTTTTTATGTTTGATAATCAGTTCTGATCCCTTTGCAATTCCAACCGTCTGCCGTTTCAGACACAACCATAAAAGATTTTGTAATCTATGACACCATCGCATTCGACATAATCATTAGCATTCATATGGCCTTTACCCGTCACTTTAAAAAAATCACAATAATAACCCTGTTCCGAATAACTCAGTTCCGAATTTATGTCATTCTCAGCGACGACCAAAGGACAACTGGCTATGCCCATATATTCTGTATAATATGCAAGTATAATCTTCCCGTCTTCACTGATCAGGGGAAAACAATGGGCTATTAACTTTTCCCGTGTTTTCTTAAAATATCTTATCCCATGAAAGATGCCATTAAAGGAGAACCCCCAATCTGTTGCGTTGGGCCAAAACTCTCCGTCAATACATAATTCAAAGCACATAGAGCCATTTTCAAAATCATTGACGTAATCGAAGTCGGCATGATACGTCATCGGTTCTACAGATCCGTCCGTATGCTCAAAAAACAGAGTGACTTCGAACGGTTCTTCCCTGTTTGGTTTTTTGCTGAAATCATACATCATAAACTCCGAACCGTCATTTGGATTGTAGCCGAAAATCCGGTCGCGCTCCACCCGCATACACACGTTGGTCCGCTGCCCGTTTCGTAACATCAGCAGATATGGTCTTCCTTCAATCAGAGTGTCGGTCATCTCGAAACTATCATTTAATCTATAACCACCTATCCATTCTGTTCCGGATACCCAGACTTCGCGGGCATCCTTAATAGTTGTGAATGTGTGCGGCGGAATCCATTCACACAACACTTCTTCCGGTTCATCCTTGCAGCTGAAAAAACTCAGCGCTGACGCAATCATCACGCAGCTAAACAAAATCCGTTTCATCACTCTCTATTAGTTTTTATGTTTGATTATCAGTTCTGATCCCTTTTCGCATTTGACCGCATTCTTTACGGTCAGTTTGTCAGTGTAATGTAACTCAAGTTTTGCTCCCGACTTGACAGTGACATTCTCTCCAACCACAATCTCCTCAGCCTCATAAACTTTTGAAGAATCTATTATGCAATCCCTGATAACGAGTGATTTAAACCTGACAGGTGTAATCGTTTCAGGATAATGATTGGGCGAATAAAGCACTATATTCATCGGCTCTACGACCTTGCAAATATGAGTATTGCCTGTGACCGCTTCAACTGATTTTATTGTCATCCCATCAGAAGATGTCAGACATATTGTTGTTTTTGGGGGTAGCTCCGCAAAATTGAATTGCAACGAATTGCCAACCCAGTTCATGGTATAATTCAATTTTTTTGGTAGAGAAGAATAGATGCACATTGTTGGATCGGCCATGAGATTCATTACATAAGCAGTGTATCTGTACCTGTTGTCAGAACTATTTGAAGCGACTTTTGTCATTGCTTTATTATATACTTTGCCAATCTGTGTTGAATGGCCGGTAGCAGATTCATTAAGCAGATATGAAAAGAAGTGACCGATAAGATAATCGCTATACGCCAGAATGTCAAACCTTTGTGACAAGATGGATACTTCTGTCGCCCCGACAAATGCGATAGCACCGGCATTCGGTTTTTTTAGAAAATATTCGCTAAGGC
>JAIDXA010000198.1 GCA_029058705.1 Paramuribaculum sp.
CCATAGAGATGCCATCCGTCGGCAACGCCAACTTTTATGATAACCTCACCGTCTGTTGCATTTTTCATTTTGACATTAGCTCTCCATGTAAATGGATTCTGAGCATTCGCAGCGACTGCCGAACCCGCCAGAACAAGGAGAAACATCAGAAATTGTATGGTCTTTTTCATAATTCTATTTTTAATTTGCAAAGATACGACCTTATTTTGTTTCATCCGGAGTCACGATCTGCATTTTTAACATTTTTATGATTTCCCCTCTCCATGACGGAACAGCTCATAACGACGATCAGAGCGAAAAGTGGGAAACATACAACAAATCCAATATCAAAATTGCGATTAGAAACCCTTTTTAACCTCATTGAGCATAAAAATTGGGATTTTTTGCGTAACTTTGCAGATGATTATCATTTATGACCGGACTCGGTATCGGCGCGAAATGATAAGACTGCCGAATGATCTTTCTGGCGGGAATCTGACTTACGATTAATACAATTAAATATTCAAACCTCATAATGGGAAAGCAAAAAGTTTTATTCATATCCCAAGAAATTGCACCATATCTCCCCGAAACCACGCTCGCAGTACTTGGCCGACATTTAGCTCAGCGCACACAAGATCACGGCTATGAAGTCAGAACTTTCATGCCTAAATATGGCAGTATAAACGAACGGCGCAATCAGCTTCATGAGGTAATCCGCCTATCAGGCATGAATGTCGTCATAGACGATTCGGATCACCCGCTTATAATTAAGGTGGCAACCCTGCAGCCCTCGAGAATGCAGGTCTATTTCATAGACAACGACGATTATTTCCAGTTCACACCTGACAAGCAGCTTGAAACCGTCTCATCCCCTGAGGACAACGACGAGCGCCAGATGTTCTTTGTGCGTGGTGTTATTGAAACTGTAAAAAAACTCCGCTGGGAGCCGGCGGTAATACACTGCATGGGATGGATCTCAGCATTGGTGCCGATGTATCTAAAACGCATGTATGCCGATGATCCGACCTTTGCCAACTCACGCATCGTCTTTGATCTGCGCCCAGAGAAATTCGAAGGGACGCTCGACCCCCGTTTCGTTGAAAAACTGCTGATGACACAATTTACGGACGAGGATCTTAAGACACTTGGATCTGACCCGGTAGATTTCATCACACTGAACAAGCTCGCTATTGATTTCGCAGATGCCATTGTCCAGTCATCACCAGATATCGATCCGGAGCTCATAGAATATGCCAAGGCATCCGGCAAGCCTTACGTCCCATACAATGCAGAATGTTCCGACGAGAAAGAGATGTCGGACATCATCGTGGAATCCTACAAAGAACTGATCAATTAAGGAATTCTGCTATTGCCAGATCCATACGCCACAACTTGACATCAAGATCAATGAACCTATCTCGATTTTTCATCATAGCATCTCTGGGGACCGGCGTCCTATGGTCATGCGACGACAGCTCCACATTAGGAAACTCCCTTGTCAATGATCAGACAGAGGTTGTAATCGACTCCTCCTTTACCGTGACTGGAGCGTCCTATCGCGATTATTCAGTAATGTCACGGACCACGACACAGCTGCTCGGCAAGCTCAATGCCAGCGAGTTCGGCGCAATAAGCTCCGACTTCGTTACCCAATTCATGCCGGCAGACCAATTTGACACAGTCGGAATCGCCCCCGCAGACATAGACTCTGTCAAACTCGTCATGACCTACAACCCCGGCGGATTCACCGGTGATTCACTGGTCCCGATGGGACTTAAGGTCTACCCCCTGACCAAACAACTACCCTCACCCATATACAGCGATTTTGATCCGGAAGGCTACTATAACGAATCAGATTGCTGGACTCCGCAACCTCACATATATTCCGGCTACGGACTTCTCTACAATTCCGAATCGCTCAGCTACTACCACCAGATCTCACTTGATCTGCCAGTTGAATTCGGCCGTAATTTCTATTCTGAATACCTCCGCAATCCATCAATCTTCGCCACACCTGAACAATTCGCGCAATTCTTCCCTGGAATAATGGTCAGAAGCGCTTTCGGACAAGGACGCATCACAAACATAACTGACACACGCATACTTCTCCACTACTCGAAGCACGCAAAAATTTCGGACGACAAAGGCGAACGCGATACAATTTATCACATTTCGTCATCGCTCATGGGCGTCACCCCTGAGATCATAACAAACAACATTATAAAATATGACCTCAGCAGCAACCTGTCAAAATTGGCAGACGCCGGCAAAACCCTGCTTGTCGCACCAACCGGCTACAATGCGCGGCTTCGTTTCCCCGGTAGCGAAATCGCGGATTCGTATCGAGCCAACGCAGGATCCCTTGCAGTCATCAACACCTTGACAATGACAATTCCGGTTGAGGAAATTGAAAATGAATATGGAATTACCCCTCCTGAAAATGTACTCCTTCTTCTGGAAAGCGAAAAAGATACATTCTTTGCAGAGAACAAAATCAATGATGGGATCACCTCTTTTTTAGCCACGTACGACTCTTTCAACAAACAGTACTACTTCTCAGGCCTGCGTAGCTATATCGGCAACCTGATGAAGAAAGAATCTATCAAAGAGGAAGACCTGACATTCCTTCTTATCCCGGTAAACATAACAGTTGAATCGTCCGGTTCTGATTACTACTATGGAACATCAACAACCTATGTGACAGCAATTCAACCCTACGTCACAGGTCCGGCCATGTGTACACTTGATCTGGAAAATGCAAAAATTCGCTTCACATATAGCAAACAATTCATAAATAATTAGTATCTTTGCAACACCAAAATCAGAGACATCGTTGAAAATGCCATCTGATTTCATCAGCCGCAATAGCTCAGTCGGTAGAGCATTTCATTCGTAACGAAAAGGTCGTGGGTTCGAGTCCCACTCGCGGCTCATAAAAAGCTCCTTAAATCATTGATTTGAGGGGCTTTTTTCTTGAATACAAATAGGAACAACATAAACGCCCCTCTTCCCCAGCAATTCCGATTCAACAGATCAGGAGCAAGATCAATGATGCAATACCGGATAGCAGGCCAGCAACTGCTATTGGAATAATTGATTTTCTCAAAGTCTTTCGTTGGACATCTGTAAGGGTTCTGCTTCCGTTCTGCCTAAAATAGGTTAATGCCAAAGTTAATCTAATGATTGCCACAAGTACCAGTAGACCAATACTTATATCAAGCAATAAACTGCCTAATTTGTATAACGTCATTGTTATGCTTTTTTAGTTATATATGATTAAACACGATGTCCGGCAAGAATGTTGCCTTGCCACCAAAGGAGCGGTTTTAATTCACAGTGATATTAATTGGGGGGATGAGGCTTTTTTACGAGTTGACGCACAGAGCAAGACGGGCTATGTGACCGATTCGACTCGGTAAAGACAACTTAAAAGACCTCAATGAACCCATTCCTGCCCCTCAGACACAGCATTGAGAGGACAAATGCCTGGATAGACTCTTTCCCGATCCGTGCCTACCGTTCGAAAAACGGCTTCAAGTTGGAAAGCGTGGAATCAGCAGACCTTCAATGTGATATTTCTAAACATATTGACAAACTCAAAAAGTCAAGATGACTTTTCAGTGTCGAAGTTTGGATAGCCCATAGGATTCGAAACGTCAATAAATAATCCGTTCTTGCAATTTTTCAGACAAATTCACGTCTAATAGAAAAAACTAATAATTGACCGAGATTTGTCATGAACACGTCATTTTATGTTTTAGCATGCACATTTGCAGCATTAGCAATAGTAAATCTATTTAGAGAACGCGCGAAAAAGAAATCAACAAGCCGCACTTTCGGATTGTGGTTCAACAGCATGAGTCTCGCCACAATCGCCATTGCCGCTGCCATTGCGCTAATTACCAGATAACAACACAAACTATAGAATCATCATAAACACCATACAAATGGAACTGAACCCGTATATTTCCGGCGCTTTATCGGCTATCGTTTATTTCACCACCAACCGCTTTCTTCCAAAAAAAATCCAAGGCATAAAACGGGGAATAATCGCAATAGCAGCCTCCGTAATCATCTGCCTTATCATACGATTCATCATCGATTTAATTGCAGAAATCATTACATCAAAAAACATCACACCTCTGCCGTGGTATTCATACCTGCCAATTGCCACCGGTGTCATAGGAGGCCTGATCGGAGGATACTATTATAACAGGAATAAGCGAAAGAACAGAAAATAATTTCATAAAGCGCAACCGTTTTATCATGCCACATCAAGAGGGTGTCTGAATTTTAATCAATAAAATTCAGACACCCTCTTGATGCGTCAACAGCTTCTCTCTGAAACCCCGACTGCAAATCAGTCATCAGCCCAGATTTCAGCTTCAGCCATTTCATCATACGCCTCCCATCGGGAGTCGTTTTCACACGAAACTTCAAGCGGCAACAACGGCAGATCCGCCAATGCTTCATTCAGTTTCCGACCGAATATGTTGGTGCTTAACGTATAGAAGACCCACTCACGGATTCCATCTCCCGTGAAAATTCCGGTCATTACCGCTACCGGATCTTTGAGAAACATTGCCTGTAGACGGCCTGTCACCTCTTCCATCATTCTGGATGTAGTCAATCCGGGCATGCCATCCTCTTGCTCGTCATACTTCCATGAAATTTCAACTCTAATCGAGAATTTGGGATTTTTCCGGAATTTATCAATATCCTTCCTTCCAGTAACCAATATCAGCCTCCCTGATTCAGATTCCTGAGGAGAAGTCCACCACTCGTTTTCTTTTGCCATGTAATATTTAGTTAAAATATGTTATATTAAATATCGAATATTTGTTCATTCAAAAATTATGCCTTAACTTTGCATCAGTTTTTCATGGTATTAGATTTAAGGTAAGAAGATTATTTGTCGTGAGACAAGTAATTTTTTTTCTTTTTATACTTTTGTGATCCATTTTCTAAAAACTGCAATTCAATATTTGGTTAATTCCGCGAACGGTTTCATCCACAAAAGTAATCAATTTCCACCACATTTCCACGGGTAAACACCGACAAACCACATTCTGCTCATCAGAACTTCCATCGGTCATCGAACTTTCCGATTATTTTTCGTTATCTTTGCAATACTTTAGCCTGCAAAAAACACCGAAACAGTTCTAAGCAATGACCATAATAATCACCCGATCCCTACTACGAATATTATCTGCTTGCCTTTTCGCATCCATATCAGTCATGCCGGCAGCGACACAAAAGAAAAGCCACCCCGCCTATTGAACTGCACCCCAAAAGTTGGACACAAAACTTTTGGGGTGCATTATGTATAGACGCCACAATTTTGAAGAAAGAC
>JAIDXA010000199.1 GCA_029058705.1 Paramuribaculum sp.
GTCCGCTTGTTTCGGTCACAATGCAACCGCATTGCTCCCTCACTGCGCGAACACATCTGCACAACGATTGACCGCCCCAGCGTTAACTAATATGGGGGAACGGGGTCTAAAAAAGTGCTGTAAGCGGGTTACATAATTGATTTTGCTTCATAAAGGACGATGAAAGGCTGTTTTGTGACAGAAAACGCCTGTCAGGGTGATAGGATCGTCGTTTGTCGGCCGTCTATATTAAATAACCATAAAACATTTCTTGTTATGAAACTCAAAAAAACTTTATCATTCGTTCTTGCTGTTGCAGCAATCTCCGGCTTTGCATTTTCAGCGCAATCGTTCACAACATCAGACGCAACTGCGTCTGCGCCGCGGCCTAAATTTGTGAAAACAAGCAGCAGATGTTCGAATTCCAACTGCAGCTGTTCGGGCTATTGGGGCTATAAACATCAGAACGGAACCTATGAAGGATCATGCTCAAACACTGACGGACATGGTCACACCTGTGGACACGGGCCAGAGAAACACGGACTCAGAAAATGGTGATGTTAAAAAAAATGCAAAATCGGTCATGCTGAACAAAAAGGCATCAATTCCGTCTTTAGGGTTAATCGTTTCTTTGTTTTTGCTGCTTGCATTTAGCTCATGCGGCAATAACGATGATGAACCTGAAGCGCCTGAGGTGGGCAATGGAAATGCGATAACTGCAAATTCATGGTATAGTGAGTATATTGGCTCCACAATAACAACCTATAAACTTTTGTCTTTCCATAAAGACGGAACGTTTGTCAAATACTATATAAGCCAGCTTCAAGGTTATACCCCGAATAGAAAAACTGAGAAAGGGACATATCGTCTTGATGGAGACTCGATATACATTAAAATAGGAGAAACGGAAGACTGCGGTACATATTCAATAACCGATGGTGTTCTTAAGTTGAAGTGCAGGCAATCCGGTTTCAGCGGGTCGTTTTACAGATCATCTCTTGACAATCTTGATAAGGTGACTATCGGGAATTCTTATCTTGAAGTGGAACCGATAGATGAGATTGCGGCTAAATCGCCATATAGAAATTTTATGTATGGAGAATACTCCGGCACACATTGTTATAAAGAAATATCTAAAGTGGAAATGCAATGCCAGCATGGATTCAACGGGGAATCAAATTTCAGATATTTGCGGTTTTGCGGTTCTAATGGCAATGTCAGTCCCAATGGAGCTCTTGTCGTATATATTCGCCCTTACTATGAAGGAATTGATAAGATATGGCCTGATGGGACATATAAAACAAATGAGGGCGGTGGATTCTATTCATACACGATGCATCCCTATTTCAACGGTCAGGACTATGTTGGAAGAGAGTCGTATGGCGTTTTGACTATCAAATCGAATGGAAAACAGAAGGTTTTTGAATATAAATCCAATTTATTGCGGATTCATTTCGAAGGAACTGTTCAGGACTAAGAGAGTGTTTGAATTTAACACGTCGCGAAGCAGAGACGCATCGTGATGATCGGCAGGTCATGAGTAGTATTAATTATGTGTTGTAGCGAATTTTGATCATGCAAAGGATTAATGAGATCATTCAGCATCATGACGCATTTGACTTCGCCCGGATGTTCAATGCTGAAAACGGAAAGTATATAGGCATTGACAGTAATGACTATTATGCATTCCTCGAAAGCGGAAATGAGATTCATTCGTTTATCGGGAAAGGAAGCGGCCGGGATCGAGTCTCGGCCGCTGTGATGAGCGCGTTACGGTCCGATCTGGCGGCAACGCTGATGCGACGGACAGTTTCCGTCATGTTGACAATAATCCATTCTCCCGATTCCGGGCGACCGATAACTGTGTCAGAAACAGAATTCATATCTGAGTTTGTCGGCCAGTTGCCGTCGGAATGTGCATTCGTCTGGCATACCTCGGCCGATGCTTCCATGGGCAGTGACATAACGGCAGTCGTGCTTCTTGATGTCAGGGCTCTGTAGCGGCGTCCGTTCGGTTGGAGTTGGCACGAATTTTGCAGTGTTGTGAATAAACGTTTCTGCAATGAAAAAATCTCTCTTACAACTCTGTGCCGCATCATGTTGTGGACTTTCGCTTTTCGGATGTGTTTCGATTCCGAAAGAGTCGGTGGAATTGTCCCGGGCCGTTTCAAAAGATCTTGAAGCTTACAAATCATCCCATATCGGTTTTGTCGAAATGTATTTCGATAAGATGGAGGATGATATAAATGATTTTGTCGATCAAAAGATTTCGCCTGCCTTTATCAATGCTATGGTCAATAGTGATTTACGTATGGCGCATGAAAATCCGCAGTCGCTTTTTGCCACACTTGCCCGGGTGCAGTCCGATCCATCGCAGGCAAACACGTTGGAGGCTGTAGCGACGATAGCTGAATTTCAGGCCGCAATCAATCAGGAACTCGAGTCTGTCAGGAATGAACTTTTAGCGCCTGTAAGGCAGAAGCGCAATGAGGTCGTGAAATACCTGACGCAATCATATGATGTGACAATCGATGCAAATTCGTCAGTGTCGGCCTATCTTGCCTCGGCGGTCAAAGTCAAGGAAAAACAGGACGCTCTTTTTTCATACACGGGCATAGCGGGGCTCAATGACTCAATCGCCGACAGGTTGGCGTCGTTATCCTCTGAAATCAACCGCATTTCAGAGAAAGCCGATGGCTTTTCCCCCAACCGGCTGGTCGACTCTATTTCGTATATGATAAAAAAAGAATTAAAAACAGTAGAAAATGGAAAATAGATTTACCGACACAGCGCGCATGGCCATGAACGAAGTCAGAGCCTCAGTAAGCACATATATCTCCCGGTTTGTGTCAATGGACGAGAATGAATT
>JAIDXA010000002.1 GCA_029058705.1 Paramuribaculum sp.
GTTCGGCATTGTAGATTTCGAAGGCGCCACGTTCTTTGGCCATTTCGACCGACGAGCGGTAGGCTGCAAGAGCCAGGGCGCGGTGAACGCTGACAGAGACTTCGGTCGCTTCGGTGGTGCCGTAGCGGTAGCCGAGCGCCGCTATCATGTCGCCTTCGCCGGTTGTGCCGACACCTGTACGGCGTCCTTTAAGGGTTTTCGCGCGTATTTTCTCCCAGAGATGTTTTTCTGTCTGTTTGACTTCATCGGTTTCCGGATCGCTCTCTATCTTCTTGAGAATGAGATCGATTTTCTCCATTTCGAGGTCGATGATGTCGTCCATTATGCGTTGCGCCTTGCCGACATGGCTGGCAAAGAGGTCGAAATCAAACGAAGCGTGGTCTGTGAACGGATCTTTTACGTAGGAATAGAGGTTGATCGCACGCAGACGGCAGCTGTCGTAGGGGCAAAGCGGTATTTCTCCGCAGGGATTTGTGGATATGGTGCGAAATCCGAGATCAGAGTAGCAGTCGGGAACTGATTCACGGATGATGGTGTCCCAGAAAAGCACTCCGGGTTCGGCCGATTTCCATGCGTTGTGGACTATTTTGTGCCATAGTTGTCGGGCGTCGACATCTTTTACAGTCGTCGGGTTTTCGCTTCCGAAAGGAAATTGCTGGCGATAGGGGATTCCGTCGACGGCTGCCTGCATGAACGCGTCGTCAATGCGAACTGAAACATTGGCTCCGGTCACTTTGCCTTCCGTCATTTTGGCATCGATGAATGCTTCCGAGTCAGGATGCTTGATGCTGACTGTCAGCATCAGTGCGCCACGCCGTCCGTCCTGTGCAACTTCACGGGTCGAGTTGGAGTAGCGCTCCATGAACGGAACGAGCCCTGTCGAAGTCAGAGCCGAATTCTTGACCTGCGTTCCTTTGGGACGGATGTGGGACAGATCGTGGCCGACCCCGCCACGGCGCTTCATCAACTGCACCTGCTCCTCATCGATTTTAATCACACCGCCATAAGAGTCGGGAGTCCCGTCCACTCCGATCACGAAGCAATTGCTCAGTGACGAAACCTGAAGGTTGTTGCCGATTCCTGACATCGGGCTGCCTTGCGGCACGATGTAGCGGAAATCTTTCAATAGAGAGAAGATTTCGTCGTGCGGCATCGGATTGGGATAGTTCCTTTCAACACGTTCGATTTCCGACGCCAGACGATGATGCATGTCGTCGGGCGTGAGTTCATAAATGTTGCCTTCGGAGTCTTTCAGGGCATATTTGCTGACCCAGACCCGTGCTGCGAGTTCATCGCCGTTGAAGTATCTGAGGGCCGCTTCGTAGGCTTCGTCGTAGGAGTACTTTTTGTTTTCCACGTTGGTTTAGTCTCTGTTAAATTGTAATTCAGTTCGCTCGGACCGGTTGTTGAAACACAGCACCGGAGTTTTGGAAAATCGACCTGTTTGAGAAACTGTGTCAAATTCCGTTGCAAAGATTGTTATATTTTGCGAAAACACAAAATTTTTTATCTTAAATCCGGCCAGGTGTTGATAAGTTGTCCGAAATGGATGTATAAGTATTTGTTGTATAGTGAAATGGGCCCTTTGTGGGC
>JAIDXA010000020.1 GCA_029058705.1 Paramuribaculum sp.
GGGTTATGAAGCTTCGGGAAGTGTAGATCGAATCGCCGAAGTCTGACGCATCGAGCGACGAAAGAAGCATCGGAACGGATTTGTGGGTTGTGTTGCTTTGGGAAATGGCTTTTCCGAATCCTACAAGATTGTCGCGTCCGGTGAGTTCCGGAGTGGTCTGACGGTGATAGCCGAAAAGCTGCCAGTTGTCGGCGCGTGAGGTTTCTCCTATAACGGCTATATAGATTTCCGGGACCGAATCGGTGTGGGTGGCCCTGGCATCGAATCTGAAGGCTGCTGATGTTTCGGCATAGGATGCAAGGCGTTTTGTGCGGTCAACGGCAAGCCCTACATTATACAGCACGTTGACCGGATAGAGATCCGTCAGGGGGGAATAGTTTCGTGACGAAAAAAACGAGCACCCGAAAAAAATCAGGCCGCATAGCGTGGCAACTGTGCCGCAACGGCGTGTTGTCATTTTTGTCTGCTGGGACAGACGCCATTTCCCGACAACGGCCACGACTGATGCGGCGATCGGTGTCACATAGATAATGACAATCGCGCCAATGATCGGAAACATGTTGCCCAGCAGTTCGCCGACTTCATCGGGATTGGTTGTGGCAACGTTGAGAAACATGTCGACGGCTATGATCGAACGGCCATACATGTAGAGCAGCACTATCTGGAATGCCGCGAAAAACATGACCGTGATCATCCACAATGACGTGCGGCCGATATGGCGCGACAGCGACATGAGAATTGCATAGACTCCTGCCGGGAGCAGGATGTTGGTCACAATCTGCACGAACGTGAGCGGTTCGGTCAGCGACAGCCATATATTGGGAACAAGGCATGCGGCAAGAACCCATATGAGCAGGGCTGCCGCCATTTGCGGCTTTGATTGGATATGTTGGTCAGAATGCTTCATTAATGCTGAATATAAATGCGGTTTCTCCTTTTGCAAGACCGAAATCAAGTCTTACATTGGTGAGCTTTTTGAATTCCCAGCGGTAGCCTATGCCGCAGTTGGGAAGAATCTGCCGGAACTGGATTTTTGAAAGTTCAGGAAAAACGGTGCCGGCTCCGAACCATACGACAATTCCGTTGCGGCGCCATATGTGCTGACGTAGTTCAAAGGTGAGATCCATCTCGCCCTTGTCGCGGAAACGTCCCTCGTAGTACCCGCGCATCGAATTGCTCCCTCCGAATGTCGAGAGCATGTCCCACGGAACCGTCCCGTAGGCGAGTCTGCCATGGAAACGCGCCGCACCGACTGCATCGCGCCACAGGCTCTGATAACCGCATAGCCTGACGTCTGTATAAGAAAACGCATAAGTGTTTCCAAGAAACGCCGGGCAGAAACGTTGTTCAAGCTGCAGCAGCACTCCGCGCTGTGGGGCTGTAAAGTTGTCGCGCGTGTCATATTGGGCGCGGAAACCTAAACCGATGGTGCTGAGATGGCGAGGATCTCCTTCCCATAGTTCGGGCCGTTCGCGATGGCGGGCGTTGACATAAGCATACTGAATGGCAGGCCCGACATAGAGGGATTTTTGCAGCCGCCACAGGAAGTCGACCGACGCGTCGAAGTATAGCTCTTTGTATTTTGACGCGTTGTCCATGTTGATTCCATGGCCATAGCCGATTCCCCAGAATTTTCTGGGAAAAGAATAGAAATAGACATTGTAGTTGATGCGACGCGCGTCGTTGTTGAAAATATGGTCGCCGCGGAGTCCGAACATGTAGAATCCGGAGGTGGTCACGTCGGTATACAGTGACAGGTTTGACGGCTGCGTGACTGTATCTGTCCTGTTTGTCCGGTAGAATCCGGCCGCAACAAGACCAATGCCGAATTTCGTGTCGGAAGAGTAGTGGGGGCCACCGATAATGCTCATGTCGAACTTGCGGTTCGATGTGTCGCGGTTCGATTTGCCAAAATAATCTATTATTTTGGCAATAAGTCCTTTGGGCTTCACGACAGAATCCGCCGGAATCGAATCACAGGCAGCCACGCTGTCTGGCATTTCTTCGACAGTGTGTGCGGCTCCACATAACGCGCACGTAGCCAATGCGGACAAGGTGATAAGAATTCGGTTGAAACAGTTCACGGATGTTGGTAAATGAGGTTGATTCCGGTAGAAATGCGTGGCAAAAATAGTCATTTAATGCTCAATCGCCAAAAAAATGTTGGCCTTCTGACCAATTATGGTAAAAATGTCAACAGGATTTGATTGACTAAGAATTTATTTTATTGTAAAACAGATAGGGCAGTTGTCTTGTTTAATAGGAAAATCATCACAGAGATCCGACAAGTTTATCATTTGAGAAGATCATGAAGTCCAGTTTCGTCATATTATTGTCATTGCTTATTCCGTCATCAGTTGTAGGAAAAGATCTGTCATTGTCGCAGGATACCGTTTTTCGGACGGATTCTGTAGTGTCGTCTGTGGATATGGCTGCAGAAACAATCCCGACATCATCTGATACGGTTAAGATCGATTCGATGCTTGTGGCAAAGGAGCTTTCAAGTGCGGAAATCGCTCTGGGGTGTCAGGAGGTAGGCGAGAGTCTGACGCTCTATGATTTCCCATATTCCCGCACGCGCAGCATGCCCCAGTGGCGGCGGCTGTGGCTCAACACCGGAATCCTTGTGGGGGCCGGAGTTTCGACAATGCTCATTCTTGAGGCGCTTCCTTCAGATGCGACGGCATGGAACAAGACCGAAAATGGAAAAGTGGGCATGTTCAGCCGTTGGTGGCGCAATGTTCATCTCGGACCTGTCTGGGACAAGGACAGCCCTGTTTTCAATTACGTTCTCCACCCATATGCCGGCGCGGCCTATTACATGGGTGCGCGTTCGAACGGGTTCAATATGTGGGGATCGTTTCTATACTCATTCTGCATCTCGACTTTTTTCTGGGAATATGGTTTCGAGGCATTTAACGAAATCCCATCGGTCGAGGATCTGATCATCACGCCGGTTGTCGGCTCTCTTTTGGGCGAGGGCTTCTATGTTGCCAAACGATATATCGTCAGCAACGGCTACCGCCTGTTTGGCTCAAAAGTGTTGGGCTATGCGGTCGCTTTTCTTCTTGATCCGCTCAATGAACTGACGGGATATTTCCGGGGCGACCAGAAAAAACTGGCTCGGCGGGCCGATTTCCGTAGAAACAGACCCGCCGAAAGCGGTGGACTTGACTTGTCGACGTGGATCGCTCCCTCGTCAGCAGGGCTGCAGGGAGGTCTGACGGTCACTTATACTTTCTGATCCTGCCTATTGCTTCGTCAGGCTGATCCCTTCCGGAGTTGCGACAACGACGAATGTGTCGCCCTTTGATGTCGCGGCAGACGTCTCGTGATTGCCGTAACGAACGGTCAGAGGCTCGCCTGCAAGGGAACGGATTATGGCGCGTTTGAGCAAGGAGCCGGCAAAATCAATGTCTACTTCGAAGCCGCCACGTGCGAGAAGTCCCTTGACGGACCCCGTTGTCCATTGCGGAGGAAGCGCCGGCAAAAGATGGATCGTCGAGCTGTTGTGGCTCTGGAGGAGCATTTCGGCCATTCCGGCCGTTCCTCCGAAATTGCCGTCGATCTGAAATGGTGGATGCTGATCCCAGAGGTTATTTCCGGTACCTTCGCTGAGAAGGTTGCGGAAAAGGGTATAGGCATGAGCACCGTCAAGCAGACGGGCCCAGTGGTTCAGCTTCCAGCCCATGCTCCATCCCGTAGCTTCATCGCCACGGTGGCGGAGGGTTGTCATGCAGGCTGACCGCATGACGGAATCAGCCAGCACATTGATCGAATTGCCGGGATGAAGGCCGAAAAGATGATTCGTGTGGCGGTGTTTGTCAGACGGATCGTCTATGTCGTTCCACCATTCCTGAAGCTGCCCGTAAGCACCGATGCGGTAGGGCGCAAGCTTGTTTAGACTGGAGCTCCATTCCGAAACCGATTTCCGATCGCGTCCCAATGTGTTTGCAGCCGCGATTGCATCGGAAAGAATCTGACGCGTGACCGCGAGCGCATAGGTCGTTCCCAGATCGGCTGTGCCATGTTCCGGTGAATATGACGGATTGACAGTCAGTACGTCGCCGGCAGGTGATAGAAGGTCGGTCGCGAATTCGGCGCTTTCCTTTATGATCGGATAGCCGATGGTCTCAAGCCAGTTGCGGTCGCGGGTAAACAGATAATAGTCCCAGAGCTGTGTGGCGAGCCAGGGTCCGGCCGAAGGATTGTAGTTCCAGTCCATCGACGGCGAGTTCAGCGGAGCTGTAAAGCCGAATGGATTCCCGGATATCGCTGCTGTCCACCCTCGTGCGCCGTAATATTTCTTAGCGGTTTCTCTCCCCGGTTCAACAACGGTTCTGACATAGTCGGTCAGCGGCTGAAAACACTCGGCCAGATTCGTGGTAGTTGCCGGCCAGTAGTTCATCTGCAGGTTGATGTTGTTGTGGTAATCCACTCTCCATGGCCCGTCTATATTGTTGTGCCACAGACCCTGAAGGTTGGCCGGGAGGGAGCCGGGGCGCGATGACGCGATGAGCAGATACCGTCCGAAATTGAAATATAGTTCTTCAAGTCCGAAGTCGGTTCCGCCATTGCGATAGTTTTCCAGACGCTTTGGCGTCGGTTCTGCGTGGCGTGACGATTCCGGATTTATCGATAGGCTCACACGGTTATAAAGGCGCGAATAATCGGCGAAGTGCCTGTCCTTGAGATCGGCAAACGTCCGGCGGCCGGCAGCGAGCGCGCGGGCCATGACGATAGGTTCGGGATCAGAGCCCGTATAGGTCTTCGGATCCGTCATGTCGGGATGGAAATTCATTTTGTAGTCAGTTGCCGCTGCAACGATAAACTCGGCCGTCCTTGCGTTGCTTACTGTGATTTTTCCTGTTTTTGGGTCGGCCACGGCCTTGCCTCCGTCGGGAGTCCTTGCCGTGACACATAGACTCCATTTCATGCCATTGTCAAGCGTTCCGGAAAAAACAAGTCCTTTAGTGCCCGAGGCTGTCTTGCCGACACTGGCTATTGCATGGGGTGAATCAAATGAAAATGTTACTGGCAGCGGTTTTCCTCCTGTCGAAGTTATCCGCCAGACCTGTACGCTGTCAGGATTGGAAGCGAAAAATTCGCGGCGTATATGGCGTCCGTCGGCATCGAATTCAACTGTCGCGAACGCGCTGTCGACCATCAGGGCTCGCGAATATCCGCTTATGGCCGATTCGTCGACAGGTGTGGACAGATAAGCCTCACCCAATTCAGTAAAACAGCCGAAGCGGCTTCGGTCATAGCCGATCTTGCCGCTGAAGTTCCGGCCTATTATTTTGTCAGCCTCATTGTTGTGGCCGGCAAGAAGCAAGGTGCGGATTGTGTCGAGGGTGGCAGGTGACACCTCGCGGTTCATGTCCCAGTATTCAGTTGCGCCGGTTCCAGGGCCACCCGTCCATAACGACTTTTCGTTAAGGACAATCCGCTCTCTCCCTACCGAACCGAGAATCGTTGCGCCGAAACTGCCGTTGCCTATGGGAATGCCGGAAGATTCCCATTCCGGATCCGGATTTGCTATCGTAGCGGAAAAATCGTTGATGAGCCATGGCGCTTTGCTTTCCGACGATGTCGGCGAGTCAAACCATATGGAGCGGTTCTTGTCATCAACGCTGAGTGCAAAAAGATTTAAGGTTGATGCTGCTATGATTGCTGCTGAAAAAAATCTGTTTCTCATGAATTTTTTATGGGTTGATTGTCTTTTTTGTGGATACGTGTTTGGTCTGATAAGAGAGCGTTTGGATTTAAATCAAATTAAGACTGAGAGTGTTTTTTGAGCGAATTCCGCGAGTTGAAGAAGGAGCATAGCGGGCTATGCGACCGATGAGACTTGGCTGTATTCGCCAAAAAAGGTCTCAGGATTATTTTGAAGTTTCTGCCGTTCATTCGTATTACTGTTAACGCGGTTTAAATTCAAACACTCTCTAAGTTACGGGTCGATCCGGTCATCTTCGGAGATCTTTCTGATGATTCTGGCCGGATTTCCTGCAACAAGGGTCATTGCCGGGATTGAAGCGGTCACCACGCTGCCGGCTCCGACAACAGCCCCTCGCCCGATTGTGACACCGGGAAGAATTGTGGCATTTCCACAAATCCACACATCGTCGTCGATAATGACGGGAGCTGCTTTCATGAGACCTTCTGCCCGTTGGTCGGGAAGCAGGGCATGGGTAATCGTGAAAATGCTCACATTCGGTCCGATGAAAACGCGATTGCCGATCCTGACCTCTGTTTCATCAAGAATCGTCAGCCCGTAATTGGCAATGAGATTGTCGCCGATGGAAATGTTGAAACCGAAATCACACCGGAACGGACTGTGGACCAACGGCTGTTTTCCGACATGTCCGCATATCTCCCGAAGAAGAGATTCGCGCGGGGCACTCTCTTCCGGAGGAAGCAGATTGAATCTGTGGCATTTTGATTCAGTCTGTTTGAGAAGCAGACTGATTTCATCGGATATACCGTAGATCCATTCTCCTTTTGACAGCGAGTCAAGCAACTGTTGTGCGGATTGTGTGGACATATGTCTCTGAGTTCTTGATTTCCGCAAAGATACGAAAGAAAATCCGATGAAAAAAACGATTGCCGTGCATGGTGAAAATTAAGGCTGATTGGTTGCGTATTAGCGGATATTTTTGTAACTTCGCAGCGTGTAAGGGATGGCCAGGATCAGACATCCTGTCGCCCTTGTATCCAACATGTTAAGGAAAAACCATTTCCAAATTATAGATTTCTACACTTATGAGTAAAGAAAAAAAATTCTTGACTTGTGATGGTAACCAGGCCGCAGCGCATATTTCTTATATGTTCTCGGAAGTGGCTGCCATCTACCCGATTACGCCTTCGTCAACAATGGCTGAATATGTTGATGACTGGGCTGCCGCTGGCCGCAAGAACATTTTCGGTGAAACTGTTCTCGTCCAGGAAATGCAATCCGAAGGCGGTGCTGCAGGTGCTGTCCACGGTTCGCTTCAGGCTGGTGCGTTGACAACCACCTACACAGCTTCTCAAGGTCTGTTGCTGATGATCCCCAATATGTACAAGATCGCCGGAGAATTGCTCCCCTGCGTTTTCCATGTTTCGGCTCGTACACTCGCTTCTCACGCACTTAGTATCTTTGGTGACCATCAGGACGTGATGGCTTGTCGTCAGACAGGTTTCGCCATGCTCGCCGAAGGCTCTGTCCAGGAAGTTATGGATCTCGCCGGTGTTGCCCATCTTGCAACAATCAAATCGCGCGTTCCTTTCCTCAACTTCTTCGACGGATTCCGTACTTCCCACGAAATTCAGAAAATAGAAGTCGTAGAGCAGGACGATCTTCTGCCGCTGCTTGACCGCGAGGCGCTTGCGGAATTCCGCGCCCGCGCTCTTAACCCGGATGCCCCGGTGGCACGTGGCATGGCTGAAAACGGCGACGTTTTCTTCCAGCACCGCGAAGCATGCAACCCGTATTATGACGCTGTTCCCGAAGTCGTTGAACAGTACATGGCGGAAATCTCCAAGATAACAGGTCGCGAATATCACCTCTTCAACTACTATGGAGATCCTGAAGCGGAACGCGTTATCATCGCTATGGGTTCAGTGACCCAGGCCGCTCAGGAAGCGATTGACTACCTCCGTTCGAAAGGAGAGAAAGTCGGAATGGTTTCCGTTCATCTCTATCGTCCGTTCTCTGCAAAACACTTCCTCGGAGCTGTGCCCAAAACAGCGAAACGAATCGCCGTTCTTGACCGCACAAAAGAGCCCGGAGCAAACGGTGAACCTCTATATCTCGATGTGGCACAGTGCTTCTACGGCCAGCCCGACGCTCCCGAAATCGTTTCCGGACGTTATGGTCTCGCTTCGAAAGACACCACTCCCGCGCAGATCATTTCTGTGTTCGAAAACCTTGCTCTGCCGCAGCCGAAAACCGGTTTCACGGTTGGTATCATCGACGATGTCACCTTCACTTCACTTCCCCCGGTTGAAGAAATCGCACTCAGCGGCGAATCGACATATGAAGCGAAATTCTACGGACTCGGTGCCGACGGTACTGTAGGCGCCAACAAGAACTCTGTGAAGATCATCGGTGAAAACACTCCGAAATATTGCCAGGCCTACTTTGCCTACGACTCCAAGAAGTCAGGCGGTTTCACCTGCTCTCACCTGCGTTTCGGCGATGACCCTATCCGTTCGACCTATCTCGTGACAACTCCAAACTTCGTTGCATGTCATGTTCAGGCCTATCTCCACATGTACGATGTGACCCGCGGTCTGCGCGATGGAGGAACATTCCTTCTCAACACCATCTGGGAAGGTGAGGAACTTGCCAAGAATCTCCCCAACAAGGTGAAAAAATATTTCGCCGACCACAATATCACCGTATATTACATCAACGCCACAAAGATCGCGCGCGAAATAGGGCTCGGCAACCGCACCAACACAATTCTCCAGAGCGCATTCTTCCGCATCACCGAAGTAATTCCTGTTGATCTCGCTGTTGAGCAGATGAAGAAATTCATCGTCAAGAGCTACGGCAAGAAAGGTCAGGACATCGTTGACAAGAACTATGCTGCTGTTGACCGCGGTGGTGAATACAAACAACTTGCCGTTGATCCCCAATGGAGCAACCTGGCTGAAGACGCGGCAGAAGCAAACAACGATCCCGCATTTATCAATGACGTGGTTCGCCCCATCAATGCGCAGGATGGCGATCTTCTGAAGGTTTCGGCATTCAAAGGAATCGAAGACGGCACATGGCATCAGGGAACTGCCGCATATGAAAAACGTGGTGTGGCTGCATTCGTTCCCGAATGGCTCGAAGAAAACTGTATCCAGTGTAATAAATGTGCATATGTCTGCCCCCATGCTGCAATCCGTCCGTTTGTTCTCGATGCAAAGGAAATGGAATGCGCTCCCATGGGCGAAGCCGACACTCTTCCCGCAATCGGACGCACATTCACCGGAATGCGTTTTGTTCAGGCTGTCGACGTCCTCGACTGTCTCGGTTGCGGCAACTGTGTTGACGTGTGCCCGGGTAAGAAGGGCGTGAAGGCTCTCGAGATGAAACCTCTCGAAACCCAGCTTGCCGCTCAGGCCGAATGGGACTACTGCGTCAAGGAAGTGGCTTCCAAGCAGGATCTCGTCGACATCAAGGCAAATGTCAAGAACAGCCAGTTCGCGACTCCGCTCTTTGAGTTCTCCGGAGCATGCTCCGGTTGCGGTGAAACTCCCTACGTCAAACTCATCAGCCAGCTTTATGGCGACCACGAAATGGTGGCTAACGCAACCGGCTGTTCGTCTATCTACTCCGGTTCCGTTCCTTCGACTCCTTACACTGTGAACGCCAAAGGCCACGGTCCGGCATGGGGCAACTCGCTCTTCGAAGATTTCTGCGAATTCGGTCTCGGTATGTTCATCGCCAATGAAAAACTGCGCGCCCGTCTCGAAGAAAAGCTTACTCAGACCCTGACCTGCGATTGCTGCTCTGACGAAATCAAGGCACTTTCGCAGAAATGGCTCGACAATAAAGAAGACGCTGTGATTACCCGCGAAGTGGCTGACCAGCTCGTTCCTCTTTGTGAAGCTTGCTCATGCGACCTCTGCAAAACAATTCTTGAGCTTCAGCACTACATAGTGAAACGCTCTCAGTGGATCATCGGTGGCGACGGTGCAAGCTACGACATCGGCTTCGGCGGTCTCGACCACGTACTCGCTTCCGGCAAGAATGTCAACATTCTTGTTCTTGACACTGAGGTCTACTCCAACACCGGTGGCCAGGCTTCAAAAGCCACTCCGATCGGAGCCATCGCCAAGTTCGCCGCTGCCGGTAAACGCGTACGTAAGAAAGACCTTGGTCTGATCGCGTCTACTTACGGTTACGTTTATGCCGCTCAGGTTGCCATGGGTGCCGATCAGGCTCAGACCCTCAAGGCAATCCGCGAGGCTGAAGCATATGACGGACCTTCGATCATCATCGCCTATGCTCCATGTATCAACCATGGTATCAAAGCCGGCATGGGTAAAGCCCAGCAGGAAGAAGCCAACGCTGTTGCTTGCGGTTACTGGCATCTCTGGCGCTACAACCCCGCCCTCGAGGAAGAAGGCAAGAATCCGTTCACACTTGACAGCAAAGAACCGAACTGGGATGAATTCGAGAACTTCCTCAAAGGTGAGGTACGCTACGCTTCTGTAGTGAAGCAGTATCCTCAGGAAGCTGCCGAACTCTTCGCAGCCGCCAAAGCTAATGCCCAGTGGCGCTACAACAACTATCGCCGTCTGGCCCAGCAGCAGTGGGGCGTTGATCCCGAAGTGGGAAAACTTCCCGAATAATCCCCGATTGACGACATAAGTCAACCATTATGATATGAACAGCGGCGCAGTTTCGACTGCGCCGCTGTTCATATCATAATGGTTTTATTTTCCGAATATATGAAATTATGGGAAATGGAGATGCCGGAGGACCAACATTGCGATTTTATCAGACGCGCTCTAATGGCTTGTTTAGCGTATGAAAACACCGTGCGGACTCTTGACCGTTATCGATTCTATCGACTTTGGGAGAGCCGACGGACACTGTTTTAAGCCGCCGTTTTCGGTGTCGATCTCGACGCCGGCAAAACCAAAAACGAGCGACTGCAGCAAACCTCCTGCCCCTGTCACGAAATAGACATGGTCGTTGCCGGGAGATTCAGAAAGATTATGAAACGCTCCGCGAAGATTCGGTTGGTAAGCGCGCGCAACCAGTCGTGCCGCCTTCTCTCCGTCACCCAGTCGCGCGTAGTTGACGGCCATGGCCGAATGGCTCATCGCAGGACCGTTGACCGAGTCGATCTTTGCGTCATAATAGGTTAGATTCCGTTCGATCTCTTCAGGCGTTTTTAACAGATTGAGAGGATAGGCAAGCAACGCCACGTCGGCCTGTTTGATAGTTTCGCCGGCATATCCTTCATACTCTGAAATTATCTCTGTTCCGGGAATATGGTGAAACCGCATGTGCTTTTCCATATCTTCCCAAAGCGGGTCGGTTTTATGTCCGAGCAGAGCGGCAGCACGGCGTGCGTATTCGAGCGAGCGCATGACAGCCCCGTTCGTAAAGGCATTGTCATTGACGCCGATTGCATATTCGTCGGCTCCGACAACGCCTTTTATGCTGTATAGGCCATCGTTGCCCTTCTCGGCGCGGCTTACCCAGAAATCGGCGCAGTCTTTGAGAAGTGGCCAGGCTTTGTCGCGAAGCCAGTCAATGTCGCCTGTCGAGCAATAGCAGAGCCATGCGCCGATTGCCACATCTGCCGTGACATGATGTTCGAGAGGTCCGGTAAGCGCGAATGTCGGAGTCGACTCTTCGCCAAGATCATCGCTTTCCCATGGAAACATCGCGCCGCTGTAGCCATAGGCTGCGGCTCTTTTCCGGGCCTGGGCAAGTGTTGCGATGCGGTAATCGGCCATGTCGCGTGCGATGTCGGGCTGGAGAATCGCCATGACCGGGAGCATCCACGTGTCGGCATCCCAGAAGATGTGGCCGTAGTAGTGGGTCGATGAAAGCCCCATCGGAGCGATGCTTCTTCCTGATCCGGGTGCTGCCGACGCATAAAGATTGTATAGGGCTGCGCGCGCATGTGATTGCAGCAATGGGTCGCCTTCTATAATGATGTCGCCCTCCCACAGCCTGTTCCATGCCGCACGATGACGCCGCATAAGGGTTTCCCGTCCGGTCGAAACAGCGTAGAGAACCTGTCGTTCCGATTCGTTCCAGGGATCGGTGAAATCGGCCGAGGATATGAGCGATGAAACAATCCATAGGGTTGCCTCCTGACCTTTTTTCAGTGTGATGGTCATCGAATCGGCCGACAGCCTGTCCCATCCGTCACCGTCCATGCCGACGGTCGCGACCATTACATCGCGTTGCTGGTTGAAACCGCTTTCTGCGCGTATAAAACGCCATTCATTTTTTCCGGCGTGGAATCTGCGCTCTGAAACCATGCTGGCCGAAAGCGACTTCGGGACAGCAGGAGTGTTGCTGACTGTGACCTTCATGTTATCGGCGGTAGCCTTGACTGTCAGCACGTCGGATGTGACGAAAGGCAACGGCCGAAGGTTGACGATCCGGTTTGTTATCTTGAGCCCCGGAAGGCAATATGATGTAGACACCTCTCCGATGCGCATGTCAAGCGTCTGACTCCATTCTGTCTGCGGCCCGTCCGACCCGTTTGCATTGACCGTCAGGTTTATCGGACATATGGCTTCGACGATTGAAGAGACTTTGCTTTCCCGTCCGCGGCTGACTGCGTTGGCCGAAAACATTCTGGCAGCCCTGAGTCCGGAGCGGTCAACGACGGTCCCGAGTTGGCCGTTGCCGGTCATCGGAGGCGAATAGCAGGAGCTGTCGGCATCAGTTGCCGTCAGCGTCCACAGGCTCTTTGAAAAGGCCGTGCCGGCCATGGAAATGGCCAGCACGACAAAAATTGCGATTTTTTTCACTTGACGGGAATAAATGTGATTGCCTGACCACCGGTCGCCATCATGTGGATCGGCAGTTCGTCATCGCAAGAAACTTTCTTTGTTATGATCGATAGTTTTTCAGGATTTCCCGAAGCCATGTCATCGCCATAGACGGTCGCTTCATATGTGACACCTTTTTTGAGAAACGAAAGCGGCAACGTCAGTTCGCGTGGATGGCTGTTGGTGCCGGCCCCGACATAAAACGTTTCGCCTGCACGTCGTGCTACAACGATGTATTCTCCGATCTCACCCTGCAGGGCCGACGACCAGTCGCAATCAGCATTGAAATCCCGGAAAAACTGGAAACCGGGCTGGTCTTCATAGTTCTCGATCTGGTCAGCGGCCATCTGAAGCGGGGAGTAGATTATAACCCAGTTGGCGATCTGGCGGGCAAGTGTCGTCTTGATACAGCAGTCTCCGTTTGGCCCGTTCCATTCGATGCGGCCTTTGTCCGCTTTGGCGCGGCGATAGTTGATGTCGAAAATGCCGGGGGTATAGTCCATCGGGCCCGAAAGCAGTCTGACGAAAGGAAGCACGCAGAGGTAGTCGGCCGTATTGCCGGCCGACCACGCGTTCCATTCCATACCGCGCGCGCCTTCGCGCGTCATCATGTTGGGCCATGTGCGTCGGATTCCCGTTTCTTTGATCGGCTCGTGGGCGTCGATCATTATCTGATAGCGGGCGGCAGTCTCGACGACTTTCTGATAGTGGCGCACACCGTATTGCGAATGATGGTAATAGCCCCCTTTGAAACCGCCGGCATAGCCGGTTTTTACTGTGTGTATGCCGAGCGACTTGTAGTAGGCGAACGCGCTGTCGAGCACCGATTCGAATTCGGGAATATTCCCGCCGGTCTCGTCGTGGGCCCACAGTTCTATGTTATTCTTGCGGGCATAGGCGGCTACATAATCGATATCAAAGTCGGCATATGCCTTGATGTAGTCGAAATGCTGGTTGCCGCCCCAGTTTTCCCATCCTTCGTTCCATCCTTCGAAAAGAACACCCTGAATGTTGTTGGCTTTGGCGAAGTCGATATATTTGATGGCGTTCTCAGTGGTAGCGCCGTGGCGTGGCCCCATTGTCCAGGTCTGCGTTCCCAGATGCATACCCCACCAGATCCCGACATATTTCTGCGGTTTGATCCAGCTGACGTCTGCTATTTTGCATGGTTCGTTGAGATTCAGGATCATTGCGGAATTTATAAGATCGGTTGCCGAATGTCCGATCTGGATTGTTCTCCACGGAGTCTGAAACGAGTTCGGGACAACAGCTTTTACGCCGTCGGGCATTGGTGCGAGTGCGGCGCGCAGAATGCGCCGGGAGCCGGAATCCGCTTTGAGTGTCATCTCGGGGAAATTATAGAGGGCCGCCTCGTGGATGGACCCGTAAACACGTGTCGAATCAGTCATGAAAGTGAAAGGAGTGTTGGCATTTTCAACACTGTCGACGGGAAGTTTTCTGTATTCTTTTTCATACGAGTCGAAGTCAGCGGGAATCGACCATGTGGTGGCTGATTCTGCAAATGCAAATTCCGTAAGCTCATCCATGATGATCACAGAGTCCCGCGATGCCCGCCATTCATACCTGAATGCGATTCCGTCGTCGAACGCTCTGACACGGATTGTCATCGTCAAATCCGATTCGGCAATCGCGAACGCCATTTCATTGTAGTGGTCGCGCAATTCTTTGTTCTCGCCCCAAGGCTGACGCCATGTGGTGTCGGCTTCACTGAAACTTACCGAGACCTTTGCCGAAGGCGAAGGTCTGAGCCCCTCGGCGTCGAATCCCAGACGCGACGGACTGATAAGTTGATGGCCGTCGACACTGACGCTGTACGTTGTGGCGGAATCTGTGTGACACAGGCTGACCTCAATTCTTCCGTCAGGCGATTTGACAATTGGATTTTTCTCGCCCGAACAACCCGTAGCGAGAAGTGCAAACGCTGAAAGCGTGGCGATAAAAATTTTTTTCATTGCGTGTTGATAAGATGGAACTGATGTTTGGTATTGCGTTTTTTATTAGTATAAGGTGGCGGACAATTATTCCGATGCAAATATAACGAAAAAAAAGTTTTCGGTGTCTCTCGACCGGTCTCTCTTGGCGAAATCGGTTGAAAACATCCAAAAACTTTGGCAAGTATGGTGAAAAAGATTAACTTTGTGGACTTTTTAACCAATTTTGTATCCATTATGAAAAAAATCGTGATAGCTGCAGCTTCGCTTCTCGCATTTCTGGGGGCGAACGCCGAGGGCTACCAAATCAACACCTTGAGCGCAAAACAATTGGGTATGGGACATACCGGAACCGCTCTTAAACTTGGCTCTGAGAGCATGATTTTCAATCCGGGAGCGCTCGGATTCTCCGACAAGACACTTGACATCTCAGGATCTGTCACTGCTATCAAGGCGGATGCGACAGCGACTCATCAGGGGGTAGACTACAAAACCGACAACGGGCTCTCAACTCCGCTTGCATTGAACGTCGCATTCAGAATCTATGATAACCTTCAGGCCGGTATTTCATTCTACACACCCTATGGAAGCGGTATCAACTGGACAAAAAGCTGGCCTGGATCAATGCTGAACCAGAAAGTCGATCTGAAAGTATATAACGTACAGCCGACCGTTTCGTGGAGGATCACAAAGAATCTGTCAGTCGGTGTCGGGATGATGCTCTCGTGGGGAAGCGTCAATCTCGACAAGGCGCTGATTCCCGGAAGCGCTTTCGATGAATATGCCGGACAAACTATCCTTGGTCACACTCCTGCCGCCTCTGTCAATCTTGACGGAACGAGCCATGTTTCTCTTGGCGCCAATGTCGGTGTCCTATATGAAATAAACCGCAAATGGAGCATCGGTGCCAATTTCCGCACTAAAATGGGAATGAAAATGACATCCGGAACTGCCAAGCTCAATTATGCAAACGAAAATATTGCAGGAATGCTCGCCGCTCTTCCTCTCGGTCAGATAAACGAAGCTACATTTGCATCCGAAATGCCTTGCCCCTACGTCCTGAATGTCGGTGGCTCATTCAAGCCTGACGATCGTTGGACCATTGCCGCAGATGTGACTCTGACCGGTTGGAATGCCTATAAGAATCTCGAAATCACATTCCCGGAACTTCCAGAACAGCTTCAGGCTATATTCAATCAGGACATTCCCAAAAAATATAAGAACTCGCTGACATATCATGTCGGCGCCCAGTATGCCGTCACCGACCGGGCCGATCTGCGTCTCGGTCTGATGGTCGACACATCACCCGTCAACCGTGACTGTTACAATCCTGAAACACCCGGCATGACAAAAATCGAGCCGACTGTAGGATTCTCGTTCCGTCCGGTTCGTCAGCTGTCGATAGATTTCGCGTTCATGTATGTAGCCGGACTTGGAGCCGACGATGCCCGGTGTGAGTATAGAGACATGCTTAATCAGAAAACCAACATTTTCGTGGCAGACTACAAATGTCATGCATTCGCTCCATCGCTCGGCCTTTCCTACACCTTCTGAAAAAAAGTTTTTGTAGTGAACAAAAATCGGATCATCGGAGTTATTAAACATTGATAAGCTATATCAACGATCCAAATCTTATTTAACCCCTAACTTGAAAACTCGAAAATTATGAAAAAAGTTGTTCTTACATTAGCTGTAGTAGCCGCAGTCTCGTTCGTTGCCTGCAACAACAAAGCCAAAGAAGAAGCACAGGCTGCCGCCGCAGATTCCACAGAGGCTCTCCTCATCGAGGAAGAAACCGTTACACTCGTGGAAGATACAACTGCCGCTGTCGCCGATACTGTAGCGGCTGCTGCCGCTGCTGTCGTCGACTCAGTCGCAGCTCAGAAGTAAGAAAGGCGACCCGCTCAGGCGAGCCACCAACTGAACTTCAAAAAATTAACCGTTGCCTTATCCCGGCGGCGGTTATTTTTTTGATCCCGCCGACCGAACGATCCTACGCTTTAATACGTTTTATCTGCTGAACAGCCCGTCAAGAGCGGCCGGACACGGTTATTTTTCGGAAACTTCATCCATTATAATCTTTTTCGCGTTTCTGTCAGGCCTTTACAAACAACCCCACACCTCACAATCCATTCGTTATGTTACGTTTATGTCTCCTTAGCGCCGCCTTGATGCTTGCGGCTCTTTTCCCCTCCCGATCCAACGCCCTTAAACCGCGCGAAATGCCTGATACATTCCTTATTCCCGAACGCGCGGTCATTGCGACTGGAAGCCCCGAACACGCAGGCGCTCTCGTGGCTATTCTCTACGATACCCGTGATCTCCATTTCACCGATCCCTCAAGCCCGCGTTTCCTCTTTCTTGACCGGGAAGGGAAAGTGGCGCTCGGCATCGGAGGTTACATAAAGGGAACCGCGCAATATGATTTCGACGGAGCCATCGATGATGGAGCTTCGTTCATAACCTATGATATCCCCGTTCCGGCGAATCCTGCGCAGAAGGAGCAGTTCTATGGCAACGCCAACCACTCGACCCT
>JAIDXA010000200.1 GCA_029058705.1 Paramuribaculum sp.
GGTGATGATAAGTCCGATAAAGACCGACAGCTGCTTGCTGACATCATAGGTGTAGGCTTTCAGAAGCTGATCGACAATAACAACCAGACCTGCGACTACAACGAGTTGGACAATGATTCGGATATTTGTCGGAATTGTGTTGCGCAGCAGCGAGATGATGACATTCGAAAACGCCAGAACTGCTATCACCGACATCCCCATGACGATTGCCGGTTCCAACTGTGCGGTCACGGCGAGAACCGAACAGATGCCAAGAACCTGGACTATCACCGGATTGTTCTTCGAGAATGGATTGAAGAAAACGCTTTTATAATTGATTTTATCAGCCATATCTTATTTCTTGCTTAATTGTTCAAGATAGTTTTTATAAGGCAGAAGGCAGTTCTCAAGCATTGCGCTGACACCTTTGCTTGTAATCGTACCGCCGGAAATCCCGTTCACATAATCGGCTCCGTTTGAGGGCGCCACGCCTCCTTTGACGACTTCTATCGGAAGAAAACGTCCGTCTTTGAAAAGATTCAGGGTGGAGTTGAACTGGTCGGTGAAGGCAGGCTTTTCGATTTCAGCGCCCAGCCCTGGTGTTTCTCCCTGATGGGCGAAGTATGCGCCATAGACGGTAGACCCGTCGCTGTCAATGGCTATATAGCCCCAGATCGGGCCCCACAGTCCGGCCCCATAGGCTGGAAGAATGTATTTGGTTGCGCCACTTTTGAGTTCACAGACAAATACCGGGAGTTTGCGCTTGCTCGCTTCGACCTTGACTTCCTGTGCCATGTTTATCGCAAAGGCGTCGCCTTCTATTTCTTGTCCTTGGGCGTCAACGAGAATCTGCTTTGTGATATATCGGCTGAAATCATCTTTGATTTCGCCCGGAGCCGGAGTGATGTGGACAGCTGCAAGAATCTGGCGCATCTTGTCGGCGTCGATATTCTCCTGCTGACGCGGTTTAAGCGCAAGCGAAGTGGCCGCAAGCGCCGTGCCGACAACCAGCACGAGAACAATTATATAAATTGTCGTGTAGACGTTGCTTTGTTTATTCATCTTGTTTGTTCGTTTTGTTGGAATCTGCGTTTTATGCACCCATGCGTTTCATGCGGCGTGATATATTGGCCTGAACGACGCAATAGTCGATCAGAGGGGCGAGTGCGTTCATAAGCAGCACTGCGAGCATCGCTCCTTCGGGATAGCCGTTGTTGTAGACTCTGATAATGATGGCGATGACGCCCACGAGAAAGCCGTAGATGTATTTTCCGACACCGGTGCGGGCTGCTGTCACCGGGTCTGTTGCCATGAACACAGCCGCGAACGCAAATCCGCCGTAGACAAGCTGGTCAATGGGGAGAAGCGCCGAGCCGGGATAGAGCGGGCTCTGGAATGTGTATGCGATCCAGCCCATGAACAGGCCGCCTGCAAAAACGGATGCCATGATCTTCCAGCTTGCAATTCCGGTTGCAAGTAGTATCGCGGCCCCGATCATTACGCAGAGGGTTGATGTCTCGCCGAATGATCCGGGATAGAGTCCCAGGAATGCGTTCCATGTTGAAAGCGCATTGCCGGCGGCATCAGTGGCTGAACTCGCTCCGTTGGCGATCTGTGCGAGGGGTGTGGCTCCTGTGAAGGCATCGCTGTAGTGGACTGTTCCGCCAAGGCCGCAGATAGGTTCTGCAGAGATAAACGCGCGGTCACCGCTCATCTGGGCCGGATAGCCGAAGAAGAGCACTGCACGCGTCACGAGTGCCACGTTGAAGATGTTGAAACCTGTTCCGCCGAAAACTTCCTTTACGAAAATTACGGAGAATGCGGTTGCTACGGCCAGCATCCAGAGGGGAGTGGTTATAGGGCAGATAAGAGGCACAAGGATGCCAGTCACCAGAAAGCCTTCCTGTATCTCTTCGCCGCGCCATTGTGCGACGACGAATTCGATGCCGAGTCCGACGATGTAGGTCACAAGGATTTTGGGCAGAATGGCGAGAAAGCCGTAGAGCATGACCGACCAGAAGTTGAGGTCGGTTATTCCGGAGCCTGTGAAATTCTGGTAGCCCGTATTGTACATTCCGAACAGAAGGCAGGGCATGAGTGCTGCAACAACTATGATCATCACTCGTTTAGAGTCGAGACTGTCATGGACATGCACACCCGATGAGGATGTCGCGCGCGGAGTATAGAGGAAAGTCTCGAAACCGTCAAAGACCGAGCGGAAGGCATGCAGCTTGCCGTCAGGCTCGAAGTTCGGTTTTATTTTGTCAAGATATTTTCGTAGCATTTATTTGGTTGCTTGAGTGTTTTTTATGTGTTGACTATTCAAGTTCTTTGCGAAGATAGTCGAGCCCCTCACGAACTGTTTTCTGGAGTTCGAGTTTTGATGGATCGACATATTCGCAGAGTGCGAAATCTTCAGGTGCCACTTCATAGATGCCGAGACGTTCCATCTGGTCGATGTCGCGGGCGAGTATTGCCTTGATGAGATATTCGGGCAGAATGTCCATAGGCAGGACTTTGTCATACTGCTCTGACATGATCATGGCTCGTCTTCCGCCGTTGAGTCGGGCGTCGGGCGAGAATTTCTTGCCCGGAAGCAGCGACGAAAGGAATGACCGGTTGACGCTCATTTTTTTGGGGCTCATAGAGGCCCAGCCCATGAACTCGTCGACATCGTCGCCTTCGGGAATGACGGTGATCTGACGGTATGGATAGCGTAGGAATCCGTTTTCTCCGGCATTTACACCTGTCAGCACATTGCCGGCGATGATTCTGATATGGTGGTCGGCCGTTTTCAGGTTGCCTGCCACAAGCGGAGCGATGCTGGAGCCGACCGATGTGGTGAGAATCCGCGGTTGCTTTACTTCCGATCCGACAACAGCAACGGTTGTCGACCAGTCGGCATGTCCGGTGAGTGCCAGACGTCCGATGCGCACGACAGTGGTTATGTCAAGAGTCCACACGGTGTCGCCCTTGTTTACGGGGGCAATGTTGGCGGCCTGAACTCCGGGGTTGCCGGACGGATGCGGGCCTTCTATTATAATATTGTGGACAAACGAAGGCAATTCAAGGTTGTCGCTTTTGCGGGTTGAGACATAGATTTCGCCAGGCGTCAGAACTTTCAGCAGCTCGAGCCCTTTTGCAATCTCTTTGGCTGAACCTTCCGTCATTCCTGACAGGGACGGTGCGAGGGGCGCCGAGTCAAAAGCAGTGACAAAGATGTTGACAGGAGTCGCTTTCGGGGAAGGGACTATGTCATAGGGCCGCTGACGCATCATCGCCCAAAGTCCGTTGTTCTGTAGCCACGCTGCGATGTCTTCTGCCGATTCTGGGGGTGCTGTCGGGAGCGGTTTCAGGTCGTTCTGCTGCTCGATTTCTACCCGGATGATTTTGCGGCGTTCGCCACGGACAATTGCCTTGACTTTTCCACCCGTCGGAGATACGAGTTTGACTGTTTCGTAGATTTTGTCATACATCAGGGGCGACCCTGCGGTCACAATATCGCCTTCCCTGACACAAAGTTTGGGAGTGAATCCCGGAAAGTCGTCAGGATAGATTGCCATAGTCGATGAAGGAACTGCAACCGGTTTTTCCGAGCCGTCCAGACCTCCCTCAAGTCTTAGGTCAAGTCCCCTGTTCAATTTTATGGATTTGCCCATGTGTAAAGCTTGAATTTAAATTATTTATTGATTGGATGCAAAGTTACCTATATTTTTTGATAAATTTAAATAATCCTTAAGAAACTGTTTAAATTTAGTTGTGGGATTAATTGAGCGGATTTTATGAGGTGTTTTTACGAGTTGAAGAGGGAGCATAGCGGGCTATGTGACCGATGAGACTCGGTGAAAACAA
>JAIDXA010000201.1 GCA_029058705.1 Paramuribaculum sp.
CGGCTGCAGCTCAGCCGATCAATCTTCTCGAGCCCTGGCAGCAGGAGAAGCTTGACAAGCAACATCAGAAAAACCGCAACAAGAAAAACCGGAATAACGGCAATCAGCCTAACCATCAGATGCCGCTCTACAGTTTCGACGGAGTGATTGAAACTTCTGGCGTTCTTGAGATCGCGCCTGAAGGCCACGGATTCCTCCGGTCGAGCGATTTCAATTATCTTCCCTCGCCCGATGATGTCTATCTTACACAGCAGCAGGTTAAGGGTCATGGGCTGAAGACGGGAGATGTCGTGGAGGCAGTGATCCGGCCGCCGCGTGAAGGAGAGAAGTATTTTCCGTTGACGAAAGTTCTGAGAGTCAACGGCCGATCGCCGGAGTTTATACGCGACCGGGTGCCGTTTGAACATCTGACTCCGCTTTTCCCTGACGAGAAATTCGATCTTACTTCAGGCCGTTCGGCCAACATATCGACCCGAATCGTCGACATGTTCTCGCCTATCGGCAAGGGTCAACGCGGTTTGATCGTGGCTCCTCCGAAGACAGGTAAGACAATTCTTCTTAAAGATATAGCCAACGCGATAGCCGAGAATCACCCCGAGACCTATATCATGATTCTTCTCATAGACGAACGTCCTGAGGAGGTTACCGACATGAGCCGCAGCGTCAATGCCGAAGTGATCGCTTCGACTTTCGACGAGCCGGCCGACCGTCATGTGAAAATCGCGGGAATAGTTCTCGAAAAAGCAAAACGTATGGTTGAGTGCGGACATGATGTCGTTATTCTTCTTGACTCGATTACACGTCTGGCACGAGCGTACAATACAGTTTCGCCGGCGTCGGGCAAGATTCTGTCGGGTGGTGTCGACGCGAATGCCCTCCAGAAGCCCAAGCGCTTTTTCGGAGCTGCAAGAAATATTGAAAACGGCGGATCGCTGACAATCATAGCCACGGCGCTGACCGAAACAAGTTCGAAAATGGACGAGGTTATTTTCGAAGAGTTCAAGGGCACCGGTAATATGGAGCTTCAGCTCGACCGCAAGCTGTCGAACAAGAGGGTGTTCCCGGCAGTCGACATCATGGCATCCAGCACTCGTCGCGATGATCTTCTTCTGCGCGAGGAGACGCTCAACCGTATGTGGATTCTGCGACGTTTCCTTGCCGACCGCACTTCGATCGAATCAATGGAATTCATCAAGGACCGTATGGAGCGCACTTCAAGCAACGATGAACTGCTGCGCACAATGGGCGACTGATCCTGTTGTCGGTTTAAGAAACTGTTTAAATTTACTACGAAAAAAATGCTATAAATCATTCTTGTGGGTTTATTGAGGTCTTTTATGGTT
>JAIDXA010000202.1 GCA_029058705.1 Paramuribaculum sp.
CGGGCATGGGGATGCAGGCGGTAGCCGGCCCAGCGTTCGAACTGGGCGGCATAGTCGCGCTGACAGATATGGCGCGGGCGCGGAGCGGGTTGATATGAGCGGCATCGAAGCAACATTGCCGCAAAGATAAGGCCGCTTTACAGGGAAACGGATGCCTAACTCAATAATTGTTTCCTATAAACCGTTTTCTATTCCGATGCCAAACAGAGCGTAATCAAAAAACACGGGATCGGAAGGACGAATAGAGCGAAGGACATCTGTCAGTTCCAAGACAGTCCGTTTGTCGTTTGAGCGCCGCGAAATCAAGCCCAACCCACGCGCAGTATTTCCGACATGGACATCCAAGGGGATATACAGCTGGGCAGGTGTCAAGGCGCTCCAGACCCCCATGTCGACAATGCCGTCGCGCCGCACGAGCCAACGCAACGCCATGTTAAAACGCTTCAAGGCAGTCGAGTCCATATTCAGGGGCAGGCAACGCGAGTTTCCAATTCCGTCATTGGCAGCAGCAAATTCACGGTTGACAGCTTCAACCAACGCCCATGAAGCGAGCTGCTGTCCGGGAGTCAGGACCTTTGCCGCAAAAGCATCGAGCGATGTGTATTTCCGATAGATCCGATGAAGCCCGCGCAGAAAATGGCGCAGGTCGGAGGCAAAGAAAGTGCGATGGATGTTACCATCAGGAATCTCCTCGTAGGCGCGGTCCATAACAAAACAATATGGGTCATGACCCATGAGAAGAAGCATTTTCTCACAGTTGCGGCAGATCATCTTCCTGTTGCCCCACGCTATGGATGAAGCAAGCAGTGAAACGATCTCTATATCCTGGAGCGTTTCAAATCTGCGGGGAAACTGAACGGGATCCAGCCCGATGAAGTCGGGGTGGTTTATACGTTCGGCCTCCGAGACGAGAAGCCGCTCTATATCTTCGGAAACGAGTGTCGACATCAGAACTAAAGGCTGTTGAACTACAGACAAGAGAAAAAAAGAAACCGCAGGCGTAATGCACTGCGGTTGGTAGCCCATAGGAGAATCGAACTCCTCTTTCAAGAATGAAAATCTTGCGTCCTAACCGATAGACGAATGGGCC
>JAIDXA010000203.1 GCA_029058705.1 Paramuribaculum sp.
GTTCATGCCGGCAAGCTCTTCCTTGATTTTGTCGGGATTGGCGGCGGGTTTGTCGATCTTGTTGATGGCGAACACGATCGGCACTCCGGCAGCCGAGGCGTGGTTGATCGCTTCGACGGTCTGGGGCATTACGTTGTCGTCGGCCGCCACGATGATGATACAGAGGTCGGTCACTTTCGCACCACGGGCACGCATGGCGGTGAAGGCTTCGTGACCCGGAGTGTCGAGGAAGGTTATGTGTCGGCCGTCGGCGAGACGCACGTTGTAGGCTCCGATGTGCTGTGTGATGCCTCCGGCTTCGCCTGCGATCACGTTTGCATTGCGGATATAGTCGAGTAGCGATGTCTTACCGTGGTCGACGTGGCCCATGACGGTCACGATCGGCGGACGGGGCAGCATGTCTTCTTCGGCGTCCTCTTCCTGTGTTATGGCGTCGGCCACCTCGGCGCTGACGTATTCTGTGCGGAATCCGAATTCTTCGGCAACGATGTTGATTGTCTCGGCGTCGAGGCGCTGGTTGATCGACACCATTTCGCCGAGGCTCATGCATGTTGCGATGATGTTGTTGACGGGAACGTTCATCATTGATGCCAGGTCGTTGACGGTGACGAATTCAGTCAGCTTGAGGGTCTTGCTCTCAGCCTGTTCCTGTTCCATGATTTCGCGTTCGCGGTTGGCGTTTGCCTCGCGTTTTTCCTTGCGCCATTTAGCGCCTTTTTTCTGGCCTTTGTCTTTGTTTGTCAGGCGAGCGAGCGTTTCCTTGACTTGTTTCTGAACGTCTTCTTCGTTGACTTCGTTATGGATCGGACGGCGTTCGCGGGCATTGCGGTTGCGGTCGCCGCGGTGACGGTCGCCGCCGGCGGCGTTGGAGCGGTTGTTGCCTGACTGATGGCCGTCGGTGCCGTTCTGCTGAGAGGTGCGTTCGATGTCGATTTTCTCCTTGCCTCCGATCCGGCGGCGTTTTTTGCGGTCGCCCGAGGCGTTGGTGCCGCTCTGGGCGTTCATGCGCTCGTTGCGTTTCTCCTCTTTGGTTTTCTTTTTGGGGCG
>JAIDXA010000204.1 GCA_029058705.1 Paramuribaculum sp.
CGCCCCCATCGTGTAATTGTCAGTGTGGGGGCTCAGATCCCGAACCACCTCGCCATGAAGCTCTATCGCAATAATGTCTCGGTTCTTGGAACTTCGCCAGTCTCCATTGACCGTGCGGAAAACCGCCATAAATTCTCGGCAATGCTCGATCAGCTCGGCATTGACCAGCCAAGATGGAAGGAGCTTACCACAACCGATGAGATTGACAGTTTTGTCCGTGAAGTCGGATTCCCGGTGCTGATCCGTCCGAGCTATGTGCTTTCAGGCGCGGCGATGAATGTCTGCTACGATTATGAACAGATGCACCGTTTCCTCGGGGCGGCCGCAAAGGTTTCGAAAGAATTTCCGGTAGTCGTTACTGAATTCCTCCAGAATGCCAAGGAGATCGAATTTGACGCTGTTGCCAGAAACGGACGTATTGTCGAATACGCCATTTCGGAACATGTCGAATTTGCAGGTGTTCACTCTGGCGACGCGACTCTTGTGTTCCCCGCTCAGAAAATCTACATGGCCACTGCCCGCCGCATCAAACGGATCTCGGCTCGCATTGCCCGCGAGTTGAATATTTCCGGACCGTTCAACATCCAGTATCTTGCAAAGGACAACGATGTGAAGGTGATCGAATGCAACCTGCGTGCATCGCGTTCATTCCCGTTTGTCAGCAAGGTGCTGAAAAAGAATTTTATCGCGACGGCAACCCGCATTATGCTTGGAGAGAATGTCGAAAGCGTCGACACCTCGACATTCGATATCGACTATATCGGAGTGAAGGCCTCGCAGTTCAGTTTCGGACGTCTTCACAAGGCTGACCCCGTTCTCGGAGTCGACATGTCGTCGACCGGTGAAGTGGGCTGCATCGGCAATGATTTCGACGAGGCGTTGCTGACAGCGATGCTTGCCGTCGGTCATACTGCTCCTAAAAAGGGGGTTCTCGTAAGTTCCGGCGATGTACGGGGAAAGGTAGACATGCTCGAAGCGTGCCGGATGCTTGATGAAGGAGGCCTGCCGATCTATGCGACAGAGGGCACCGCTCGTTTCCTGAATGAAAACGGCATTGACGCAAAGGTTGCCGGATGGCCCGACGAGGAGGGTTGTGCAACCAACGTTATGGATCTGATCGCCAACCACGAGATTGATCTGATTATCAATATACCGAAGAACCATACCAAGCGCGAGCTGACCAACGGTTACCGCATACGCCGTGGGGCTGTTGACCACAACATTCCTCTGCTGACAAATGCGCGTCTGGCTTCGGCTTTTGTCAAGGCGTTCCTGTCGAAACCGATTGAAGAGATCAGCATCACACCCTGGCAGAACTACGGAAAATAACAGACAATGGAAAGTTTTCATCAACTGGCGGTCAACCGCCACAGCATCCGTCGATATACGGATGAGCCGATAAACGCCGACGAAGTCAAGCTCATTCTCGAAGCCGCCCTGCTGGCGCCGACCTCGAAAAGCAGCCGTTCGTGGCAATTTGTCTGTGTCGACGACCCCGACATGCTCAAGCGTCTTGCCGAATGCAAGCCTGCGGGCGCCGCTCCTGTCGAACGTTGCAAGCTTGCGATTGTTGTGGCCGGAAATCCTGAGCTGAGCGATCCCTGGGTTGAGGATGCGTCCATCGCAGCCGCATACATGCAGCTACAGGCCGAGGATCTCGGTCTTGGTTCCTGCTGGATTCAGGTGCGCGGACGGTTTACGGCCGATGGCATTCCCTCGGAAGAATATGTTCAGGAACAGCTCGGAATGCCCGGCGAACTACCGGTTGTCTGCATAATGACATTTGGACATAAAGCCGAACAGCGGCGTCCGGTGGACACATCCAAGCTTCTTTGGGAGCGTGTCCACATCGGACAGTGGAGCGAACGGGAATGATGAAACAACCGTTGCGAACAACGATCATAGGGTCGGGGAATGTGGCTTCTGCCATTGCCCCGGCCCTTGAACGCTCCGGCAGCATAACTGTCGAGACTGTCTTCAGTCCGACACCGGAGCATGCCGCCGCACTTGCATCCAGGCTGGATTCTGCGGTAGCTGTCAGTGATTCCGCTGCGATTCCCAAAGATAGCGAACTCTATCTTCTGTCGGTCAAGGACGATGCGATAAAAGAGCTTGCCCGGAGGCTTGAACCGGTTGAGTCTGCCCTTTGGCTTCACACTTCAGGCGGAGTCGAGGCTTCGGCGTTGATGCCTCTTTCGCCACGCTATGGCGTTTTTTATCCGTTGCAGACATTTTCCAAGGGCGTGGATGTGGCTATGGAAGAGGTGCCGTTTTTCATTGAAACCTCTATGGCTGATGATCTGACGCTTGTCGAGGAGATGGCCCGGAACGTGAGCCCTAAAGTCTATCACGCTGACGGGAAGATGCGTGCCCGTATGCATGCCGCCGCCGTTTTTGCCTGCAATTTCACCAACCATCTTTGGGCTGTAGCCGACGATATTCTGCGGCGGGAAACCGGGACAGACCTGTCGGTCCTTTATCCGTTGCTTGAGGAAACGCTGCGCAAGGCGATGAAGATGCGTCCGGCCGAAGCGCAGACTGGCCCGGCGGTCAGAGGTGATCGCGGAGTGATTGAGCGACATGCGGCCATGCTTGCCGACGATGAAGCTACGCTCTACCGAATTCTGTCGGAGCACATAATTGACTATACAAAGAAAAACCAGAAATAAAATGAGCCGGATCGCTTACGACCTGATGAAAATCAAAGGGATCGCCTTTGACGTCGATGGTGTTCTGTCGCCTTCGACAATTCCGACCTCGCCTGAGGGAGAACCCCTGCGAATGGTAAATATAAAAGACGGCTATGCTCTGCAGCTTGCCGCCCGCACAACAGATCTGCGGCTCGCCATAATCACCGGCGGCCGCAGCAGGGGCGTCGATGTCCGTTACCGCGGACTGGGTCTGACAGACGTGTTCATGGGCGTAGCCGACAAGATAAATGTTCTTGAGAAATGGATGGCCGACAACGGGCTCGCTCCGGAGGAGGTTGCGTTTGTGGGCGATGATATCCCCGATTACCTGCCGATGAAGCGGGTCGGGCTTGGAGTTGCTCCAGCCGATGCCTGTGTCGACATCAAGGAGATCGCCACCTATATTTCGCCTGTGGCCGGAGGTTATGGTGTGGCACGCGATCTGCTTGAGCAGATTCTTCGTGCGCGGGGTGAATGGATGGCCGACATGAAGGCATTCGGATGGTGAGTCACGGATAATCGAATTTTGCAAATCGGAAATCATATGGAAAAAAATCCGTTGAGAAATATAGACCGCTTCAAAGTTGTTCTGGCAAGTGCGTCGCCACGCCGCAGGGAGCTTCTTTCCATGCTCGGCGTCAGTTTCGAGGTGAAGCCGTTGGGTGATGTGGACGAGTCGTTCCCGGACGACCTCCCTCCACGGGATGTGGCTCTTTATATATCGCGCAATAAGTCGATGGCGGCAAAGAGTCTTATCAGCGGTAATGAGCTTGTTATAACGGCCGATACTGTTGTTATCGTCAACGGGAAGGTTCTCGGGAAGCCGTCAGGGCCGGAAGAGGCGCGTCAGATGCTTGCGGAATTGTCGGGGAAAAGCCACACGGTTGTGACCGGCATATCTGTCTGTACCGCCGACAGGCAGGAGACGGCTGCCGCATTCACAGACGTGACGTTTGCTCCGCTCTCGGACGATGAGATAGATTTTTATGTCGAACGCTACAGGCCGTTTGACAAAGCGGGTGCATACGGGATTCAGGAATGGATCGGGTGTATCGGTGTCAGAAGCATCGAAGGTAGCTTTTATAATGTCATGGGTCTTCCGCTTCATCTTCTGTACACACTTTTGCGCCGCTTCTGATGATTCTTTCCGACAAGGTCGTATTGATGATCAGTGGAACGGTCTCGCACGTGACAAGGCTTGTGTCGAGGCCATAGGCTTCCTGCTCCGTTATTCCCAGATGACGCAGCCGGTCGTGCATTCTCATCAAGACAGTGTCGCCATGCCGGCAAAGACTTGAAGGAGAAAATTTGCGGCGTATCGCGATAAAACGGAAGTCACCGGCTATTCCGTGGGCGCGGAGCGACGGGAAGCTGCTTGTGAGGACAAGTTTGTTCTCAGCAACGAGATCTTCGACAATCTGGCGCAGAAAGAGACTTATTCTGGGTTCGATGCGGAAGCCAAGCCGCATGGTGACTGCGAAAATGGTTTCAGGTTCGATGATTTCAACGTCATATTCGAGCGTATTCGGTTCGTTGTCAGTTTCAACGTGGATAAACCAATAGTGGTCGGCGCGTTTTGGCTGTTTGTTGACGATCGAGTAGACCACTTTGCTCTCTAAAAGATGCGGATTGTCTGACCTGCTGAAAAATACCAGATTGGAAGCCGTTTTCGGAATTTCACTATCGGCTTTTATCGCTTTTATCAAAGGTGTCCGTTCGTTCAGGTCACAATAGTCGATGAACCGGTTCCTGACTTCGGAAGAGCGGCGCCAGACAATCATGACAGCGGTGACCACACCGGCTATCAGAAGGGTGAACCATCCGCCGTGGACAAACTTGAACATGTTTGCGATAAAAAACAGACCTTCGAGAGTCGCAAACGCGGCCAGAAACACCGCACAGGCAATTTTCCCGACGCCACGCGAGCGGAGCCATACACACAGAAGCATTGTCGTCATCAGCATTGTGACTGTGATGGCCAGACCATAGGCGGCCTCCATCTTTCCGGAGTCCTGAAAGAGAACGACTGTTATCAGACATCCGGTCAGCAGGATCCAGTTGACGGCAGGAATATACAGCTGACCTTTTTCCTTTGACGGATATTTTATTTTCAGACGTGGCCAGAAGCCGAGGTTGATTGCTTCGGAAAAAATAGTGAATGACCCGCTTAGCAGAGCCTGACTCGCAATTATGGCAGCCCCGGTGGAGAAGAATATGCCCGGGACTGTCCACCACGCCGGCATGATGCTGAAGAATGGATTGATGCCTGAAGCCGAATGATTTGCTATCAGCCATGCACCCTGTCCGAGGTAGTTGGTTATCAGCATCGCCTTGACGAAAATCCAGCTGATTTCGATGTTGCGTTTCCCACAGTGTCCGAGGTCGGAATAGAGGGCTTCTGCGCCTGTGGTGCAGAGAAAGACAGCCCCAAGTATAAGAAACCATTCGGGGAAATGGATCAGCAGTTTTATTGCCGACCAAGGATTGAACGCGTTAAGAATTGCCGGTGCCACCGGAATTCTGAATGCACCGAGAATTCCCAGCATAAGAAACCATGCAAGCATGAATGGTCCGAAAAACCGTCCTATCCTGCCTGTCCCCGCCTGTTGAAGTATGAAGATAAGGCATATGATCACTATTACGATCGGAACAACCGGGACATCAGCGACGACACTCCGCAGGCCTTCTACCGCTGAGGTGACTGTGATCGCCGGTGTGATGACCCCGTCGGCAATCAGTGCCGAAGCACCGATGGCGGCTATTGTGTAGAGCCATTTTGCCGGCAGATTCTTAAGCAGGGCAAACAGGGCGAGGATGCCTCCTTCGCCACGGTTGTCGGCGCGCAGGGCCAGAATCACGTATTTTAGCGTTGTCTGGAGCGTGAGAGTCCATATGACGCACGAAACGGCGCCGATAATATAGTCTTGATCATATCCGGGATTGATGGCCGTTATGGCTTTCATGACATATAGTGGAGACGTTCCTATGTCACCGTAGACAATGCCTATGGTGACGAGCAGCCCCGCCAGAGTTATCCGTTTAAGCTGTGATGTCTGTCCAATCGGTTTTGTTTCGTTCATGCTACTATAACGCATCTATGGATAAAAGTGTTAAAGAAAACCTTGATTCTTGCCGATTGTGATGTCTTTGCCTATGAATGGCTTTGCGTTCGGATGTTTATGGGTTGAGGCTCCGCTCTCTCCGGGTGGCTGAAAAAGTTGCAGATTTTAAACGAAATGTCTATATTTGCCGGAAATATATGTATAATAACCTTAAAGCTGTTCATGTCCATGAAGAAACGTATCGCCATTGGATCGATGTCCGGTTTTGGCTGTCGGTTTTTTTGACTTGAAAAGCTTGTTGAACCAATCAAAACAATTGTTTATGAAAAAAATCAAGCAAATTGCAAGTCTGCTGTTCATGTCCGGCATTTTTTTGGTGACAACCGGATGCCCGTCAAACGATGATCCCCAGACACCGACAACGCCCACAACACCCACAACACCCACAACACCAACGGAACCAACCACTCCTACAAATCCAGATGACCCCGGATCGTCGTCAGGTTCAGGGTGGAAACTTGTATGGGAAGATGAATTTGACGGTGCGGATATCGACACGACGGTATGGAGTCGTATTCCGGAGGGCACACCAGACTGGGCCAAATGCCAGAGCCTTGATGACAGATGTTATGAGAAGCGGCCGAGCTCGCTTGTGTTGCGCGGAATCGTCAATAATGACACCCAGAGCGACAAACGGCAATATCTGTGTGGCGGCATCTGGACAAGGGGCAAGAAAGCTTTTTCTCCCGGAAAAATCGAAGTCAGAGCCCGAATGACCCAGGCTCAGGGAGCATGGCCCGCGATCTGGATGATGCCATACACCTCGGTCAAAGGATGGCCCTACGATGGAGAGATCGATATCATGGAGCATCTGAATTTTGACCGTATAGTCTATCAGACCCTCCATTCAGGTTATATAGATGTCGAAGGTCACAGGTATAATCCGAATTATTCCAATCAGAGCTATGTGGACAATGTGACGGAATACCACGTCTATGGTGCGGAAATTTATCCTGACAAGGTTATTCTGACAATCGACGGATATGAAAAACTCTATTATCCGAAGATGGATGTCGCCGGACAGTTTCCGTATTATACGGAATGGGATCTGCGGATCGACATGCAGCTTGGCGGTTCGTGGGTCGGCAATATCATAGCCTCGCAACTGCCTGTTGAGCTGGAGGTCGACTGGGTGAGATACTACGAGCGCTGACCGTCATGTTGAAAATTTGCAAAAGATGTTTGTTGCATTGATGATAATATTGATTGTGCTGTGTGCGAATATCCTGTTGGAATGGTTTCGCAATGATTGAGCGAAAGGCATTGCGTGAGCCAGGGGCACACTGAACGATATTCCGTCCATTATGAAATAAGGGGCCGTCAGTCTTCTGTTGAAGCGGAACTGACGGCCTCTTTATGTATGACGGGCATGTCAAACATCTGTGGTGAAAGTCCACGCGGGGCGTAGTTGCCGACGAACCCCAGAG
>JAIDXA010000205.1 GCA_029058705.1 Paramuribaculum sp.
GTCTATCCCTAACAACAAGCGAGCCGCCCTAAAGTGGGCGGCCCGCCCGTTTTTTTTTAAAAAAGGGATCCGCGTGCAAGGGCACCGTCAATTATACCTTATCCATTTGATCAATTCGGCAAACGACGGTTTCTTGCCATACATGAAGATGCCTACGCGATAGATTTTCGCAGCGACCCAGACGACGGCGAAAAACGACGCAAAGAGTATCAGCAACGATACGACAATCTCCCAGGCGGGAATGCCAAACGGAATGCGTGCCATCATGACCATTGGGGATGTAAACGGGATAAATGAAGTCCACAACGACAGAGTCGAAGCCGGATCCGAGGCAGCGGCCATGGCCACGGCGATACCCACAACTATCGGAAAAACCACAACCGACTGCAGCTGACCGGCATCCTGAATATTGTCGACTGCAGAACCGATGGCGGCATATACGGCCGAATAAAGCATGAATCCTCCGATAAGGAAGAGCAGCAGCAATCCGAACAGTTCGATTATATAAGAGATATTGCCAAGCATGGAAACCGCCTGGAGCATCTCCACATCATAAGTGAGCGAGGCAGTGTTGCCTCCGGCACTGAGTGCGGCCATTTCAGCCGACATTGTCTCAGGGAGGACAACGGGAAGAAGAAATGCCGACATCCCTACCATCAGCACACCCCAGATGACAATCTGTGTCACGGCAACCAGCCCGATTCCACAGATTTTTCCGAGCATAAGCTGAGTCGGCCTCACCGAGCTGACGACTATTTCGAGAACGCGGTTGTTTTTCTCTTCGATGATACTTGTCATCACCATCTGCCCGTACAGAATCAGACACATGTAAAGCATCATTGTCAGCACAATTCCAAGCAGATAGCTGAGAGTGGTCGATGACTCGGTCGAATCTTTGTCGTTGCGGATCGACTGGAGTTTCACATCCGACTTTATAGATTCGATTATGCGGTCAAGATTTTCAATCTCATATGATGACAGTTTGTAGCGTTCGACAATATCGTCAACCTGCGAAACTATCGCAGACTCGATTTCCATTGAGGATGGGCCGTTAGTATAGATCTGCATTGTAGCCTGACCTGTGAGAACTTCAGCGGGTATGACAAGCACACCGTCGACACCGTCGAGATTCCTGGCCGAGTCAAGGGGGATGCCGGTCGCGACAAAAGTCAGCGAAGGAGTGTTCTTAAGCTCTTGTGCAATCTTTCCCGAATTGTCTATGACCATCAGCTGGCGATTTTCCGATTCGGAAAACATCGCAATCAGAGCTGGAACCATCATCATTCCGAGCATCAGCACCGGCATGAGGAAAGTTGTTATCAGAAAACTTTTCTTCGAGACGCGCTCCATATACTCGCGTCCGATTATTATCGAGGTCTTTGAATCCATTGCTTCAATAAATAAGACATTAGAAGAATTTGAAATTATGGGGGAATTATTTCTGCCCGGAGACGGCATTGATGAAAATGTCGTTCATTGACGCCAGCGTTTCGTTGAAAGCGGCAAGACGGGTGACCCCGTTGGCAAGCTCGATGACTCGTCGCACATCCACTTCATCTTTAACCACAATATTCATACGGTTGCGTCCGCGGGGAGCTTCCTCGAGCGAAAACGAGCTTATGGCCGGGTCAAGCACTGCGGCAAGCTCCGATGGATTCCCGTCGAAATCGATAGAATAGCGCCCGCGGGAAAAATTCCGGCGAATCTCGTCGACCTTTCCCGTCAGAATGTTGCGGCCCTTGTTTATAAGAGTTATGTTGTCGCAGATTTCCTCGACGGAAGCCATGTTGTGGGTCGAAAAAATGATTGTAGCGCCTTTGTCGCGCAAATGAAGAATCTCGTCGCGCAGCAGGTTGGCGTTTATAGGGTCAAAGCCAGAGAATGGCTCGTCGAAAATGAGCAGTTTCGGATTGTGGAGCACAGTCACGATGAACTGCACTTTCTGAGCCATGCCTTTTGAGAGCTCCTCCACCTTGCGATTCCACCAGGAACTGATTTCAAACCGCTCGAACCACTCCTTGAGAGCGCGGGTTGCCTCGGTTTTCGACAGTCCTTTAAGACGGGCAAAGAAAACCGCCTGATCCCCGACTTTCATTTTCTTATAAAGCCCTCGTTCCTCAGGGAGATACCCGATCTGTGCAACATCGTTCTGTGTCAGCGTATGTCCGTCGAAAACAACGCATCCGGAATCTGGAGCGGTTATATGGTTGATGATCCGGATGAGAGTTGTCTTTCCTGCGCCGTTTGGCCCAAGAAGTCCATAGACACAACCCTGTTCGACCGACAGAGAGACATTGTCGAGCGCCTTGTGACCGGCATAGTTTTTGGTTACTTCACTGACTGTCAATAAGTCCATATGTATCTGTTTGAAAAAGTTTGATTAAACGTAACGGATGAATGATTATTCAAGTCTATCTATATGACGCGCAAACGGAACAAAAATTACAGCTCAGGCTGTTTTTTCCCGAACACACTGTTGACGATTGCGGCTATAGCTCCGTCGCCGGTCACATTACATGCCGTTCCGAAGGAATCCATCGCTATGTAGAGGGCAATCATCATGGCATTTTGTGCGTCAGTAAAACCGAGTATACCTGAAAGAAGACCCAGTGATGCCATGATGGCTCCGCCCGGAATTCCCGGGGCGGCAATGATTGTAACTCCGAGCATGGCTATGAACTCCGAGACGGAGGCAAAGTCATAGCTTATTCCCTGAAGAATCATCAAAGCGAGCGCACATGCAACGATTTTCAATGTCGACCCGGACATGTGGATTGTGGCGCAGAGCGGGACCACAAAGCCGGCCACATCCTTATCTATGCCCATCGCGATCGACTGACGCAATGTAACAGGAATGGTAGCTGCCGACGATTGTGTTCCAAGAGCGGTGAAATAGGCCGGCATCATAGTCCAGAGCATTTTAAACGGATTGCGGCGGAAAAAGATCGCGGCTATACAGTATTGGGCGACAAGAATTCCGACATGCAGAATAAAAATTACAACGATAATCTTCGAAAATGCCGTCAGTATGGCCCCGACCTTGCCTTCCATCGCCATTGTCAGAAAAATTCCACATATATAATATGGAAGAAGAGGAATCACACATTTAAGAATTGTTTTGCTGACTATTGACCGAAATTCAAAAACAGCGTTTTTCAAAGTAGTCTCCTTGATGAAAGCACACCCTATTCCGACCATAAATGCCAGCACAAGAGCTGTTGTCACGGGAATGAGAGCCGGAATATCGACCGTAAAGTATGGGGCCGGAGCATTCAGAGATCCAGATGCAGAAACGTTTATGAATTGTCCTGCGAGCATTTCCGGGAAAAAAGAATCCGCCGTCAAGAAAGCGGTAAAGCCCGCTATAAGCGTAGCCGTATATGCAAGCGCCGCAGTAAACACAAGCATTTTCCCGGCACGCTCACCGAGCTCGGCAATGGCCGGTGCAACAAAACCAACGATGATCAATGGAATCAGAAATCCCAGAAACTGACTGAAGACATAGTTGAAAGTGGCGAACAGTCGTCCGATCCATAACGGCGCGACATAACCGAACGCCACTCCGGCCGCCATTCCTATAAAAATTTTTCCCAAAAGGCCTATATGAAGTCTGTGTTTCATGATGTGTCGTGTTTTTATATCATAAATTTAAGGCAAATATACGGAACTTTATTATTTTTTCCCTTTAAGCTGTAACTTTTTCAACAAAGTTTACGTCTAAGAAATATACATTACATAAATCAACTTCGGAAAAAATGAAAAAATTCTACGTTTTCACTCTTGCCGGCTTTATCCTTGCAGCTGCGTCCGCCTGTTCGAACACATCAAGCATATCCGGACTGCTCTCTTCAGGTTTTTCAAGCGATCCATCCTCGCCAATGACCGCAGATACGATAAAAATTTCGAAGGTAGCGGCATTAAGGGCGCAGCGCGGCCTTAAGGTTGTCTATCTGCAATCAGAGGAAAACATCGCGATCATAGATGCTCCGGCCGATCTTATCGACAAGATCAACATAACCGACAAAGAAAACACCCTGTCCGTCACAACAAGCGAACAAATACGCTCGGGCATAGACAAAATCACTGTGACAGTCAAATCTCCGGCGGTCCATGACTTCAGCTCATCGTCGGGAGCAATGCTGTTCATCGAGAAGCCTTATAAGTCACCATCGGATGAACTCTCGCTGAAGGCTTCGTCGGGAGCAATGCTTAACGGAATTTCACTTCAGGCAGGTATAATCGGAGTCGAATCGTCGTCGGGCGCAAGCATCCGGATTGAGACATCCGCTCAAACGCTTGCATGCGATGCGTCTTCAGGATCGACAATAACAGTCGAAGGAACATCTGATGCCGCTGCATTCGAAGTCAGCTCCGGAGCATCGATCATTGCCGACCGCCTAAAGGCCGAGACTGGAGAGACCCATGCCTCATCCGGGGGATCGATCACATGCTGCGTCAATTCCATGTCCCAGACAAAAAGTTCATCCGGCGGCTCAATCCACAATATAAAACAGGACTTCCAATAGATAACATAACGATAATAGATCCAAAGCTTTTTCATGTAGAAGCCGGTCTGCTTTGAGAGCAGGCCGGCTTCGTTTCCAGGGGCTGGCTGCAACCGTTTTTCCGGCTGTCAGTCAACCATTATTTCATCAACAAAAATAAAAGCCGGTTTGCCGATTCCGGCACCGTGCCATACGGGTATATCGTCGAGACAAGTCAATTTGACACGGACATAGCGAGTTTTGACTGGATCGAATTTGAGAGTATGGGTGCGGATTTCGGTGATGTGATCGTCCGGCTGAGTATAGGTTGCAGATGCTACAGGGGTGAAATCAGTTCCGTTGTCGGAAATCTCCACTACGGCTTCCGGAGTATCGAAAATCCAGTCGGCGGTAGCGACGAGAGCATTGTATGCGACACTGCTTATCTCCTGTTCTCTGCCGAGATCAATTGTAGCGTCGAGGGTCTCTCCGTTGAAGCCAAGCCATTGGCCGGTGTTGAACGCCTCGCCACCGAAACGTCCGTCCGTCAGCAAACCGGGTCCAAAAGAAGCATAGCGAGAATGGGGGGGATTCTTCAGGGTGACGGTAGAGCTTGTCGCCTTGTTGAATGAAACACTGTCTGTCCATTCATGTGAACGTCCGTCGGGACGGATAACCACGGCACGTATGACAGCAGATTCTGTCAGGCTCACAGGCCCTGTATAGAGATTCGAGGATTCAGTCGGAGTCGAACCATCGAGGGTGTAATAGATAGGAGCGTCATCGATTGTCGACAAAGTAGCCGTTATCGCATGATTGGCCGGATCCGCTGCCAGATTGCCAAGGACGTCAAAGACGAATTTGGCATAATTATAGCCTTGTTTCTTATATTGTCCGATCAATTGCGGCAGTCGTTTCGAGAAATAAGCATAGTCCTTCTGAGCGGGTTCAGTCCACTGCACTTCCGACATCGCGGCCAGACGTGGAAGCTCCATGAACTGCACGTGAGAGTAGGTAGGGATATATTCGGTCCAGAGGTTTGCCTGCGCGCCGATGATGTGCTTCGCCTGATCGGGAGTCAGATCGCCGCTTACCGGCTCAAGCGAATAGACCTTTTCAACCGGAACATAACCTCCGATTCCAAGAGGTTCATTATCGGGATTGGTGCTCTGATAATAGTCAAAGTAGCAGAAATTTGTCGGAGTGAGAATAGCGTCGTGGCCCTGTTTGGCACTTTCGGCAGCGGCTTCGGCACCGCGCCATGCCATCACAGTCGCTCCCGGGAAGAGACCGCCTTCAAGTATTTCATCCCATCCGATCATTTTTCTGTCGCGGGAGGCAAGGGTTTTGGCCGCGCGTTCCATCACGAAGTTCTGGAGTTTCTGCTCTGCCGAACTATGACTGTCTGACTTTAGTCCGAGAGATTCAATGCGAGCCTGGCATTTCGGACATTTCTCCCATTTGTCTTTCGGACACTCGTCGCCACCGATATGTATGTATTCCGATGGGAAGATATCCATCACCTCACCGAGAACATCGTCAATGAATTCAAGAGTCTTGTCGTTGCCTGCACAGAGAACATCTTTGGCCACGCCCCACTGCTGCCAGACCTCATAGGAGCCGCCTGTACATCCCATTTCGGGATATGCGGCGAGAGCTCCGAGCATATGTCCGGGAAGATCTATTTCGGGTATTACGGTTATGTGGCGGTCTGCGGCATATTTCACGATGTCGCGCGCCTCGTCCTGTGTGTAATAGCCACCATATGGAATTCCGTCGTATTTTCCGGAATTATGTCCGATGACAGTTCCTCCACGCTTCGACCCTATCTCTGTCAACTTAGGATATTTCTTTATTTCAAGACGCCATCCCTGGTCGTCGGTGATGTGCCAGTGGAAGCGGTTGATATTGTGGAGAGCCAGCATGTCGATGAACGATTTGACGGAGTCGGCCGGGAAATAATGGCGCGAGGTGTCGAAGTGCGCTCCGCGATAACCGAAACGCGGGGCATCCGAAATCGACACTGCCGGAAAAACAAATTCGTCGCCAGCTTCCGATTGAGCCGGAATAGATTTGCGAAGAGTCTGGATTCCATAGAAATTACCGGCTGCGGAAGCGCCGCTGACGGTTATCCTGTCAGAGTTCACATTAAGCGTATAAGCCTCAGGGGAAGATGCTTCAGATGAAGAAATCTCAAGCACAATCGCATTCTTTTTTGGAGCTTTAGTAACAATCCGCGGTGCGGTTCCGGTCAGTTCTTTAAGATAACCGGCAAGAAGTTCGGCATTTTTCTTAAGCTGCGCCGAACCTTTCGGCACAACAATGACCGTTTTCTGATTAAACACAAATGGCAAGCCGCGTGATGGCATGACACGTTGAGGCAAAGGAATGACCTCATAGTTGGCTGTCAGCTCGGCAGCATTGGCGGCACCGGCTGTCAGAACGACCGCGGCTGCGACAGAGGCAGCACGCCTGAGCAGTTTATTCATAAATGGAATTTTAAGGTAATTGGATTTCTAAGAAACACAAAGTTAACACATTTCGCCCGCATGTGCAACCCCCACACCCAAGATTGCCACAGCTGACATTTAAAAACTTTTCTCCAATCGTCCTAAAGTCAAAGTCGAAAAGCAATTTTCACCTGCATAGCTTCATTTTTTGAGGCAGCAGGGTTGAAACGGCTCTCGGCGGGGATGGGGCTTGATAAAGCCCCAGCCCCGCCCCGCCGGGGGGTGGGTCCACCCGGCCGAAAG
>JAIDXA010000206.1 GCA_029058705.1 Paramuribaculum sp.
TTCACCGCATTGAGGAAACCGTGCTTTGCCATAAACGATGCTGCATTGCATATCGCACCTACAATCTTTCCTTTTTCGATAGCTTTTTTGACAATTGGCACAACCCGTTCAGCAATAGGCGTACTCCATCCGAAACCACCAATCAGCACCAGCGCAGCATAATCGTCGGGCATCGTATCAAACGAATAATCTGGCATTGTGCGGAATCCACCGATTGATTTAACCGGCTCCAATGTAGGGGCGACTGCCTTATTGACATATTTCGGATTTTCTTTCATGGCATATTCATCGGAGGCGATAGCCTGCGAGAGATACACAGCCTCATGCGCCGCATAATCGGGCAGGAGTATATACAGAATTTCGTTGCTCATAACTTTTTTGTGCTATAGTCTGATGGAGCGGGTTAATAAATGCAGAAGCGTGGATTGCCTATGCCACGTCTTGATTGGAAGCGTAGGAAGCCTTGGATACAGATGTAGAGAATGCAGCGCACGCCGTTTGCGTGAGAACCGCTATGTCAGCATTGCATCCTGAAAGATTCCTGCGTTTCCATTTACAAGAGAGCATACCGCTTCTTATTTTCCAAAAAGAAGTGGGCTGATTTGCGTCAACCCGACCACAAAGTTATCTATAAATTTCGGATTACAACCCTAATACTGAATGTTTTTTTCATAATTCTGCAACTGTGAAACCGGCACAAAAAAAGACGAAACACAATTGCCCTCAGGTCTATACGCTTGCGGGGAATCAGGCTGCGACTATCAATGTCACTCCGAGGGCCGAGGGTACTGAAATCGGCCTGGTTTCCGGTGACAAGGCAGAGGATGTGACGCTTCGGTTCGATAATACTTCTTGCGTGGAAGGACTCAGCCTTGTCGACCGTAAGACCGGTTATGTGGAGCCGCTTTATGACGGGCTTGAATATACAGTCGAGGCCGGCGATCTTTCGGGTCGTCTGTTTATAACCTCGCGGAATGAGGAATTGCCGTCAGACGGGCAGTTTGTTGCCATTAAAGTGACAGGCGACGGAGTCAGCGCCATGACTGTTGAAAACGGGCATATCGATCTGACTGTCTATGATCTGACCGGCAAATGTGTGGCGAAGGCAGGTGGCGATGACGGATTTGCGGAGATTAACGGTCTTGCGAATGGGTTCTATATCGCCGAAGCAGTGTCTGACAACGGATCGCGTTCGCTTGAAAAGGTTCAGATACGATGAGCGGTGTGTCAGGAATTCTGCCGGCTGTCGTGGTGTCGGCAATGATTTCATTTTCTTCTGCCGGTCAGGAAATATGCCTGTCGAGTCAATCCACAACGGCGGCTGCAGGTCATGGCGATTCGGTCATGGTTCTGCCTGTCATGTCGATTGATTGTGAGACTGCCGATTTGGGCGTGATCGAAAAAGATGGCTCGCGCCGGCATGTGTTCAAGATCACAAATAGCGGTAAGGCACCGCTTGTCATTCAAAGTATCTACTCGGGATGCCGGTGTACATCAATCGAGTATTCGACTGATCCGGTTATGCCCGGCGACACTACTACGGTAGCGGTCACTTTTGATTCCCGGGGACGTTCCCCGGGCTATTTCACGAAGCTTGTGCGCATTCGGTCGAACGCCGGTTCACAACCACGAAGATTATATATAAAGGGGCGAGTCGCGGAGAGGTGAACCGGATGGAATCACATGATGGCGGAGTTCGCTCCCGATTGTTCGCCTACTTCGTTGCCGCGTTGTACTTTTTTCCCGTAACCGAAGGTATAGGTCACGGATAGATTTATGCGTGGATGATAGTAATTGCCATAGTTGGTCCGCACTTCGGAATATAACGGAGTCGCGAATTCCCATGTGGATGTTTCCCAACCTTTGTTGAAAAAATTATAGGCGGAAAGACTGATATTCCAGTCAGAGTTGGACCATCCGGCGGTAATGCTGTAGAAATTCCGGTTCATATAAACGGTGTTTGTATTGAACCGTACTCCTTTTTGCGGAGTTTCGTAATAAGCGTTGAAATAGAATTGTTTCAGGTAATAGGCCGCCTGCACACTGAGCGTGAAAGGGTTATAGCTCAACGGGCAGGATCCGGTTATCTTGTTGATTTTCATTTCGGGGTTTGCATAGAGCTGGAGATTCCCGTTCAGCAGCTTCCAGTTGAATGCCAGACCTGCGGTTCCCGACAGATAATCGCCATCGTTTATCCAGGTTCTTTTCAAAGCCGTTCCCTCGTTATAGTGGTGGTAGGTTCGGAACATTCGGTCATATAATCCGAAAAACCGTCCATAAACACTCATTCCGAATCTGTTTGAAGGCAGCCACGTATACGCCAGATTAAGGGTGGTGTGACGGCTGTTTTTCAGATCCGGATTACCGGATATATACATAAGTTCATTCTCTTGCAAAATGTCTGATGCTTTCTCTGTGATTCCGGCGGTGTTGCTCGCGTATTGGAAATAAGCGGAGAACATATTCCTGCTGTCAAGAGAGTATCTCACGTTGACATGGGTGAAGGGATACCAGTCATCGTTTATTAAACCATTGATGTCACTGTTCTCCCAGGCAATACCGGCGTCGACGTTGACAGCTGTTTTCTGTGTCTGATAATTATATCCGACAAGTCCTGCGGCAAAAGCATTGCTGAATTTGTCGTGATACACATTGGTGCCGGTGTAATGAAGGTTGTTTCTCCATTGCCCTCCGTTTATTCCTGCCATGAACGAATGGCTCTGACCGATGCTTTTTCTCAGATATCCGTCTATGCGGAAGTTGTAGGCGTCTTCTCTTGCATTGCGTATGATGGATGTGGAATTGCTTGTCTTGTAATCGGTGACGTCATTCGTGTGGGTGTAATTGAACACCGGAGAAACATCAAAGGAAAAGTTTCGGGGAAGAGAGAAAAAGAACGAACCGGAATATGATGCAGAGTTGTTACGCTGAGGCGCATTTTGTTCGTATGAATAGTTGCCTGAAGTTCCAGTGTCATATTCAAGTCTGCCGCGTCGGGAGATCTGCGGATTTGCAATGTGCTGGAACGAGACGGTGTTGCGGATCTGAATTTTATCTGAATTATAAGTGGCCCGGAAAGTTACGGGATATTGATTCTGTTTGAATTTCGAGCTTTCGAGAATTTCGTTTCTGTTCAAACTGTAAGGCTTGCCGTTATTAATTAAGGTGTAAGTGCTTTTGACAGTGCTTCCGTCATGGT
>JAIDXA010000207.1 GCA_029058705.1 Paramuribaculum sp.
AAGACTCATTATGATGACCTGAAGAATTTCAAACAGAGCAATTATTTCTTAATTCGTGCTAAAAGTAAACATACTCTAAATTAATACCATATGCGGAATTCATCCAGAAACGAATAGAGGTTTGAAAATCACCAATCCACTTCCACACCGAGCCATTGCTCAAGAAACGCCGCCATTGAATATATCGCACTTGACCGGAATGTCTTTGACGTAAGTTTTTTCCCGGCAAGCGTCCAGATGTCAATGGTCGATGTGCCATTCTCATTCTCATACCCGAGGGCTATACGGGTATCTTTACCCCTGTTGATGCCGGTCATCCCACCCCCGAGCGCCCTCGGATCGTATTTGCATGGTATGATGAGCCCCTTGGTTTCTCTATCAATAAATCCCATCTTGCCGTTCTTATATACACTTCCTCCCCAGCCGAACGAATCGTATAAACCCGGAGGAATCAGCTCATTGCCATCCGCATCAAACATACCCTTACGCCCCTGACTGTCTGTCGCATAGATCAACGTACTGTCATCCCTGTCATCATACGTGGAAGTTATTTCTATATATTCGCAGGGCATTATCACCATACCGTCAGCATCAACAAGGCCGGTTTTGTCATCAGACACCACCTTAAAAATAAGCGGCTTCACATCCTGTTTCAGCTGCCATAGCTTTTCAATATTATCATATTCGCATGGAAGAATCTCCGACCCATCCTCTGCATACAATCCCCGCTTCCCGTCTTTCTCCACAAGAACATTAGGCGCAGGCCTATCCTGTGCCCAGCCGGAAATCAACTCGTTGTTTTGTCTTATTCTGTCGTATCCAGCAGGCAAAACAATAGTCAACCCACCTTTTGAAATCTTCACAATCCCCTCTTTATCACCGGATTTAATCTTGCATAGATCACGTGCAAAAGGTGTCATTTCGGTTATTCCCGAGAGCAACAGTTGTCCGTTGCGGCCGTAGGCAGTTTTTCCATTATCGCCCCAACACCATATTATATTGTTATCAATAATGATCTCATTGGCAACCTCCACATCAACAGGATCATCACTCCATCCATACAGTCTTGAAACAGACGGCGTCCGCACATAGAAAATAGCCCTATCGCCAACAGCCTCTTTAAAGGCAAGATAGATTTTGTCGTAATATTCGGAGGACTCAGACAGAGTGTCATCCACAGCAAAACACACAATGGCTTCGTCGTTCCCTTCCTTATGTCGCCCGAGCCTGATCTTAGAAAAATACGGGGGCATAATTATCTTTTCTCCATCAAAAAGCCCCATGGATTTGCTCCGTCCATCCGTCAACACCATCAGGCTTTTTCTCTTGTTTTTCAAACCATCAACCACACTTGCAT
>JAIDXA010000208.1 GCA_029058705.1 Paramuribaculum sp.
ACGATGGTGAATGGCGACGATGGTTTCCTGTCCGACGGACGGCGTCTCAGTTGTTCCGGATATATGCCGTTATAGACGGTTGTGGCTTCCAATCCGAGTTTGGAGGCTATGTCATCGCGCACCATGTCAGATATGGCGAACACCGGCCCTGAACGGTCAAGACGTTTGACAACTTCCGGACGGAACAGCTCATGGAGCGTGACACACATACGCCGCTTTAGAGCCGGATAGAAAAGATAACGCGACAGACTCGAATAATGCAGGTGGATCACATCTGCATTCAACGATTTCAGAAGCCGGTTCATCCGTATTATGTAAATCGGATTGTATGAACCGCATGGACGTCCGAGCAGATGAAGATTGACTCCTTCCCCGATCTGACGCGCAAGAGACTTCTCGACTATGTCATTGAGCACTATGACATGAACCTGATGCCCTGCGGCAGCTTGTTCTCTGCTGATATTGACAAGCATGGTTTCGATGCCACCCATGCCTAGGCCGTATGTCACATGTGCTATATGCATTGTCGGTTTTTAAATAAAATCACACAAAGATAATAAAATTGTCCGTATATACAAACCCGCCAGGTCGATGATGTCCACAGAAGGCGGTTATGCCGTGTTGCCAGAAAAATATTGCATCAGGGGGAGAGGGATTTGTCAGGGGAATTTTGTAATTTTGCCGGTAATTATGATTGACGCCAAATTTTATTCTCTCGATTTTGATGTCGCGGTCTGGATCCTGCTGGGAGTCATGACTCTGGCTATGATTCTGATCGCAGCCATTGTGTGGCCGCGGCTGATCAGGGTGCGACGCAAGGTGGCCGTTGACGACAACGCGGCTCTTCCCGATGCCGGCTATCCTTCGGTGTCGGTGATTGTCTATGCGCAGTCGGCTGGAAAAAACCTCCGCACTTTGCTCCCTCAGATTCTGCAGCAGGACTATCCTTCGCCCATGGAAGTGGTGGTGGTGAATGACGAGACCGATGACGACACTGAAAACATTGTTTCCGAGCTCGAACTCCACTATCCCAACCTCTACATGACTTTCGCGCCTGAGCAGTCGCGTTCGTTGAGCCGACGCAAACTCAGCATAACGCTTGGCATAAAGGCGGCGCGATATCCTGTCGTTCTGCTGACCGACGGCAATTGCCGCATTGCCTCTTCGCAATGGCTTCGCCGCATGACCCGTCATTTTGTTGCCGGAAGCGACATAGTCCTCGGCTATTCCGAACTCCGCGAAGCCGATGGGGCGACTCCTCTTTCGCGTCGGTTCAGCTGGGACCGCACATGGGAATCCGTCCGTTGGATCTCTGCGGCTCTCTGCGGACGTCCTTTGCGGGGAACAGCATGCAATC
>JAIDXA010000209.1 GCA_029058705.1 Paramuribaculum sp.
AAATCCTGCTTCGCAATGCGAAACTGTCGGACGACATATCCCGCCGGTTCAGCGACACCGAATGGGATGCCTATCCTTTGACCGCCGACAAATATGTTGACTGGATTGCATCTACACCTCCGGAAGAACAGATAATCAATCTGTTTATGAATCTGGAAACATTCGGCGAATTCCATCCCCGCGAAACCGGAATCTTCCAGTTCCTTGAAGCAATCCCATATTTTGCAAACGAACGCGGTATCGAATTCATAACCCCGACAGATGCTGTTTCTAAACTCAAACCGGTTGGCGAGCTCTCGATTCTTCATCCCATTTCATGGGCAGACGAAGCCCGCGACACATCGGCTTGGCTCGGAAACAAACTCCAGCACGAAGCCTTCCAGAAACTTTATTCTGTCGCCGAACGCGTGCGTCTTTGCGAAGACCGCCGACTCAAGCAGGACTGGTACTATCTTCAGGGGGCCGACCACCTGTTCTATATGTCGACAAAGCACTTTGCCGACGGAGCCGCACACTCGACATTCTCGCCTTACGAAACGCCATTTCAGGCATTCACAAACTACATGAATGTGCTTGCCGACTTCATTGTACGCGTAGAAGAACAATATCCCCTTTCGATTGAAAATGAGGAACTCAATGCTCTTCTGACAACGATCAGGAATCAGGAACGCGAAATCGAGACTCTTAACAAAGAAGTTGTATCGATGCGTAAAAACATTGAACACTACAACGAAGAACACCGTCTTCGCGAAAAGGCAACACCTGCCGCTGAAGAACCAAACGATAAGAAAACAAGAAAATCTACAGTAAAAAGAACCACTAAAAAATGCGCTTCTAAAAAAACTGCGGATACAAAAGACTAAACAGGCCGGCCTCACCCGGCTGCATATCTCATTCCGAAACCGCTGTCCTTGCCTGCAAGGGCAGCGGTTCATGTTCTCCCCCCCCCTTATGGAATACCCCCAACACAACAGCAGCGGGAGCGCCTGTTACTAAAGGCACTCCCGCTGTTGCTTTGTTGATATTTTCTATCGGATGCTTAGCCCGGAATGATAGCTTCGCTGGGGCAAACTTCAGCGCATGAACCACATTCGATGCAAGTATCGGGATCGATGTGATAGATATCACCTTCAGAGATTGCTTCTACGGGGCAAACGGGAAGACAAGTTCCACAAGCAACGCATTTGTCAGTAATTACGTAAGCCATAATGATAATTTTTAATAGATTTAATTTTACGAATGAACAATTTTACAATGCAAAAATAAGAATGTTTTTTCAATTACACATTCTTTTTTTTATTTTTTTGAAATATTTTTCCTGATCGGAATTGTCTTTTCCGCCTATTGACAATCGTCTGCGACAAGCGACATTCCCTTCAGAATCGCATCGCGGTTAGCTGGCAAGAGATGATGATGACGTTCAGGAAGAGCCTTCTTCAATCCGAGCATGACCGAGTCAATGTCGACAATGGGATTTACTTTCAGCAGAGCACCAAGAACTATCATGTTGTAGATTTTGGAATTTCTCAAATCTATAGCTGCCTCCATTGCCTCGACCGGCACCACAGAAATATCCGCGCGTGTCGGCTTCTGATGGATTCCATATGGATCATAGATCAGCACTCCGCCCGGCTTCACCTTGCTCTCGAACTTATCAAGACTCTGCTGGTTAAGAATCACAGCAGTGTCATAGGTATCAAGAACCGGTGAACTGATCGGGCTGTCCGACAGCACGACAGTGACATTGGCTGTTCCTCCGCGCTGTTCTGGCCCGTATGAAGGCATCCAGGTAACTTCAAGATCATCCATCAGACCGGCGTAGGCAAGAATCTTACCCATCGAGAGAACTCCCTGTCCCCCGAAACCGGCAACAATAATTTCCTTTTTCATTCTGCTGTGTTTTTTAGGTCGCCCAGAGGATAGAAGGGCAGCATGTTTTCAACCATCCATTCGTTTGCTTTCTCCGGAGTCATTTTCCAGCCGCTGCTGCACGTGGAGACAACTTCAACCACCGACGTGCCCTTTCGGTTAAGGGAATTCTCGAATGCCTTGCGGATTGCGGCTTTCGCCTTGCGGACTGATGCCGGATTGTGCACCGTCTGACGTGTCACGTAGCATGTCCCCTCCAGACGTGCAAGCAGATCGGAAATCTTAAGCGGATAACCGTTCAGGTCTATCCGGCGTCCATAAGGGGTAGTGGCTGTTTTCTGTCCTTCGAGCGTTGTCGGAGCCATCTGTCCTCCTGTCATGCCATATATTGCATTATTGATGAATATAATGGCAATATTCTCTCCTCGGTTTGCAGCATGGATGGTTTCGGCCGTACCTATCGCGGCGAGGTCGCCGTCGCCCTGGTATGTGAAAACGAGCCGGTTCGGATTGAGTCGCTTGGCGCCTGTGGCCACAGCCGGAGCCCGGCCATGGGCTGCCTCAATCCAGTCGATGTCTATATACTTATACGCGAAGACTGCACAACCCACAGGCGCGACTCCTATAGAATTATTCTCCTGATCCATTTCCTTTATCACCTCGGCGACCAATTTGTGGACTACACCATGGGAACATCCGGGGCAATAATGCATCGGACTGTCATTCAACAGTTCCGGCCGCGAATAGACCTTATTCTCACTTCGCTTTATATCTTCTATATTCATTTTAACACAACATTCAACGGGTTATTTGAACGATTCATGGAACGCCTCGAGAATTTCCCCGGGATTCGGAACAATCCCTCCCATACGTCCGAAATGGCAGACCGGTATCCTGCCTTCGACAGCAAGCCGGACATCCTCGATCATCTGGCCGGCGTTAAGCTCGACAACAAGAATCCCTTTTGTCTTTCCGGCCAGTTCCTTTATGCGGTCATAAGGAAACGGCCACAGCGTGATCGGACGCAGAAGCCCGATCTTGACTCCCTCAGCACGTGCATCTTCAATTGCCTTGAGACAAATACGCGCTATCGACCCAAAGGCGACAATCAGAAAGTCACAGTCATCGGTCAGACGTTCGTCATATCTCACCTCGTTTGCCTCTATCAGGCGGTATGTCTGCTGAAAACGTTCGTTATTTTTCTCCATCACCGCGCTGTCGAGTTCAAGCGAGGTCACGACATTCGGCCTACGGCCTTCCGGTTGTCCATCTGCGGCCCACGGACAAAGCGAACGTATCTCCTCTGCAGTGCGGCGCGGACGCTGCGGAGGGAGAACAACCTTTTCCATCATCTGCCCTACAATACCGTCGGCAAGCAACAGAGCCGGTGTGCGGTATTTGAATGCCAGATCGAATCCAAGACCTACGAAATCGGCCATCTCCTGAACTGTCGATGGAGCAAGCACGATGAAATGATAGTCACCGTGTCCGCCTCCTTTGGTCGCCTGAAAATAATCGCTTTGGGACGGGTGTATGGTGCCGAGACCCGGACCACCGCGCATCACATTGACAACCAGCGCCGGCAGTTCGCTCGCAGCGATATACGACATCCCCTCCAGCATCAGGCTTATACCCGGACTCGACGACGATGTCATGACGGCTTTTCCAGTGGCGGCGCCGCCGTATACCATATTGATGGAGGCAATCTCGCTTTCAGCCTGAAGCACCACCATGCCTGTGGTTTCCCACGGCATCAGCGACTCAAGCGTCTCCAACACTTCGCTCTGCGGAGTGATAGGATAACCGAAATAACCGTCAACGCCATAGCGCACAGCAGCATGGGCGATAGCTTCATTGCCTTTCATCAAGGTTACTTCTTCTTTCATAAAGTATGTTTTCATTACCGGACACGAATGCCACGGATTTTGTGATGAGTTCTTTTTAATTGTATTTGATCCGGAAAAAGCATCAATTATTTTTCAACCACACGGTAGACCTCTATGCAGGCGTCAGGACATACCAACGCGCATGAGGCGCAACCGATGCATTTATCCGGATCATTCACATATGCGAAATGATAGCCGCGGTCATTGACCTCTTTGGCCTGCAGGGCAAGCACATCGGTCGGACAGGCAACGACACACAGATTGCAACCTTTGCATCGTTCCCGGCTGATATCAACCGCTCCTATTACTTTTGCCATAACTATAATCTCTTTTTTACCGTTGAGCCGCCGGCTCAATGAAAGAACCGGCTGATTCAGGAATATTAAAACGTCATTATTTCAATTGCCGGCAGCTCCCGAAGAGCCCCGCAATTTGATGGTCATGCAAATATAGTTAAATTTCTCCAATTAAAAGATTTTTAACACAACCTTAACCATTGGCACATTCGGACCGAAATTGTGCTGTTCCCGGCCTTTCCGTCTCACTCCATCACCACACTATGACCTGACCCTTGTAACCCTGACACGCTTTCCTTTCAGTTTATTTGCATTAAGTGTTTCAAGCATATAAGCCACAGAATCACGCGGCACTGCGACGAGCGAATAATGATCGTAGACAATTATTCGGCCTATGCTGTCAGACGGAAGGCCACTGTTTTTAAGTATATAGCCCAGGACATCCCCACGCGAAATTTTTTCTTTGCGTCCGGCATTGATATGAAGCGTGGCGACCGACGGCAATGGCGGACGCTGCAAGGTTGCAGGCGGCTGATAGGCGCGGTCGAATCTAATATAAGACGCCAGGCTGTCTGCTTCAGAGGTAATGACATAAACGCGGCCTGAGGCATCCTGGCGTGCGGTCCGGCCGTTACGATGAATCCATGTGGCCTCGTCGACCGGCAAATGATAGTGAATGACAGCATCAAGACCTGTCACATCAAGCCCGCGCGCCGCGAGATCAGTAGCGACAAGCACAGGCGTGGAACCATTGGCAAACAGATCTATCGCCGTTGCACGTTGCTGCTGATCAAGCGCCCCGTGATATAGTCCGGCCGATATGTGTTCTTTCCTCAGCCGTCCGCATATCCGGTCGGCACTCTCTCTGTGGTTGACAAAAACGATAGCCTTTTCTCTGGGGTTCATTGACGCAAGCAATCCGACGAGACTGTCGAGTTTATCCCGGCTGAAGCTCTCCACACTTATTATTTCAAGGCGTTTTGAATCATCCTGAGACAGAGCCTCAATGACTTCGGCATCGGCAACATTGATATAATCGGGGAAAACCGGCAGCATCGTAGCCGATGTCATGGTCAGTTGATCCGCCACGCCGATTCGGCGCATTATCCTCTTCATCTCACCCTCGAAGCCAAGCTGAAGAGATTTGTCATATTCATCAAGAACAACCGAACGCAACGATTGGGAAGGAACAATGTTTCCCCGCTGTAAATGGTCAAGAAAACGGCCAGGCGTTGCTACAATGATCTCCGGCTCCGGAGAAAGAGAGGCCTTCTCATCCGCAACGCTGTGGCCACCGTAGAATGCGGCAGTCTTGTAGCCACGACATAATTGTCTCAGCACGGAAGCCGTCTGAATGACCAGTTCTCTCGACGGGGCAAGCACGATTGCCTGCAATCCACTACCGGGGCTCCTGAGGTTTCGCAGTATGCGCATTCCGAAGGCAAGTGTCTTGCCGGATCCGGTCGGTGAGACAAGGACTAACTGTCGGGCTGACGACCCAAGCACTTTAAGTTGCATTGGATTCAGCTCCTTTATACCGTCGAGCGCTTTGGCGCGCTCTATAATCTCTCGTTCGGTCATATGTTTTCAACTGTTGTTTATGCGCAAAGACGGAATAACTGTCATAAAGACGATCATTTAGGAACTGTTTAAATTTGTTTCCCAGACATATAACAGCGCCGGATCCTTCTGGTTCAGTCCGAGCGAGATTCTTCCATCGTCCGCGTTGGGTCAGATTTGCGGAAAGAACCGCTCATCCGTATTTGCTGATCCTGACAAGCGAGGTTTCATCTGTAATTTTGATCTCACGCCCGTCAACAACTATAAGATGTTCATTGACAAAGGTTGTCAACGTCCTGATAGCATTGGAGGTAGTCATATTCGACAGATTGGCAAGATCCTCACGCGACATATACATTCGCAGCGTCACCCCGTCTTCCTCATATCCATACTGCTGGCGCAATGCAACCAATGTTTCCGCAAGACGACCGCGGATATGCTTCTGTGTCAGATTTACCGTTCGGATGTCGGCACTGCCGAGATTGCGCGAAAGCTCATGAATAAAAAACCACATCACATCCTTGTTGCTCTCAATAAGCCGACGGACAACATCAAGAGGTATCATTCCGATTTCCGAACGTTCCATTGCAGCAGCCGTATGGACATAAAGCTCTTGCGCGAAATATGCCCTGTAGCCGAAATATTGCACCGGGCTGACCAGCCGCAGAATCTGTTGACGCCCTCCTGCGCCATCCTTATATAGCTTCGCCCTTCCCTTCAACATAACGAACAGATGTTCGGGATGCTCTCCCTCGGCGTAAATTATCTGGTTTTTCTTGAAGGGCTGAAGGCAAAAACTATCTGTCACCAAACGTTTTTCATCATTCGACAGAGCTGTCCAGAGCTCCGCCATATCCTCGCTGATGACTTGTTCAAGGGCTTTCTTTATCATTGCAATCGCCGTAAAACTATGTTTTATAACACATGCAAAGATATGGAAACTTCTACAATATTCCAAATTTGTTACAAACTTGACTCAAATCTGCTGACCATATCCGGACCTACCGGTTATAGAATTCGAGTATACGACGCCTGAGAAGCAGTTCATAACGAGACTGGACTGTCGAAATCCTTGATTTGATATATTCAGCACGCACCTGCTCCAGTTCTGTTGAATTTGCCCTGCCGAACTCAAACTTCACCTCCATGGCTTCAAAAGCCGCTTTGGCAGCACGCTCCGCAACAATCGACGCGTCAAGCCTGTTTTCCGCCACCACCGCCTGAAAATAAGCCTGTTGTATCGACTTATACAGATTGCTGCTGACCTCCTCCTGACGAAGCAATGCCGTTGTCTTTGCAACCTTCGCCCGCCGCACCCTGTTTCGGGTTGCAAACGCGTCAAACAGTGGGATTGAAAGCGTGAAACCAAGCGAAGTGTTGAAATTGTCTCTCATCTGGCGATGGAATGGCTGATTTTTAAATCCGTTCAAATGATAATAACTGCTGCCGATTCCGACATCAAACGACAATCTGGGCAGATAGCCGGTTTGGGCAAGCCGTATATTCCTGTCGGCGGCATCGGCCTCATATCGAGTGGCAAGAACTCCGTGGTTAGATTGCATGGCCGATGTGAAAACACCGTCTGCGGAAAGCGTAGAGACCGGGCCATCTGCGATAGGCTTGACATCGAATCCGTCGGTCGACGGCAGTTGCAGCAACTGCGAAAGGTCAAGCAGTGCAAGCATCCTGTCATTGCGCGCATTCACAACGCTCAGATTATCCTTGGCCACTTGCGCTTCCGCCTGAGTCAGCTCCAATTCCGGAATCTTGCCTTCCTCGACCAGAATTCGGCTTCGCTCGAGCTGTACCTCCGACAATCGCTTCTGCTCACATGCAACATCCTCGAGTTCGCCGGAATAAAGAACCTGAAGATACTGGACAATCACCTGCAGTTCGACATTGTCCTTCGTTGCTTCAACCTGTTCGGCCACTGCTTTAAGATAGGCTTTAGAATAGTCAAGCTGTCTGACCGCCGACAACCCCTGAAACAATGGCACAGAGACTCCCACGTTCCATCCTGTCTGCGTCGTATTGCGGTTGGCATACGTGTTTTCCGATGTCAGCCCCCGACCGAAATTAAACGACTGGCCTGCCTGCGCATTTGCTTGCGGAAGAAATGCATCCTTTGCCTCTGTCACCCCTAATTCAGCCGAATATCGGTCATTTTTGCTGTTCCGGACTGAGATGTTATGGTTGATCGCATAATTTATACAGCTGTCGAGACTCCACTTTTCGCCTTCTGCTAAAGCCGACAAAACCACGCCTGCCATAAGCGGGACCACTATAAACCGTTTCATATGATATTCCATTTTATTGATCATATACACATTATCGGGAACTTTCCTTTTCCTGGCCTCTTAGAAGGACATTGCTGTCAATACCGCTCTTTACCTCAATATTGATTCCGTCACTGACACCTGTCACGATCGGCGTTCGACGGAATGTCTGTACCGGAACTGAATCAACCAGACAGTAAACGAACGTAGAGTCGCCTGAAAACTCAACCACACTTTCAGACACCCGCATCACGTTGTCGGCCCGCTTCAACCCGACCTTCGCATTTGCGCTATAGCCGGCACGCATGCTGATGCCGGGATCAGCGTTGAGTGCAGCTTTCAGCTCAAATGTATTGGCCCCGGTTGTTGAGCTTCCTTTCGGAGATATATATTCGATTGTAGCACTCGCCTCAAAATCCGGAATCGCACCGACAGTTATTGTCATCGGCATTCCGACCGCAAGCGACCCCACTTCTGTCTCATCAACCGATCCCTTGAAAATAAGGTTTGTCATGTCCGCGATGGTTGCGATAGTAGTACCGTCGTTGAACGTGTTGGACTGAATCACGGACGACCCTACCTTAACCGGCACATCCAGCACAAGACCGCTTGTCGTAGCGCGCACCTGAGTGTTGCTCTCCGATGCATTGTACTGTGAGACTCCCTTACGGACGATATCGACAGCATCGGAGGCCGAAACGACCTCTTCTCTGGCACGGCTCAGTTCGGCAAGGGTTGTTTCATATTCTTCTCTGGAAATCACCTTTCGCTCATAGAGATTGGCATTACGCTGATGGCGCGTTTCGACATCGCGCATATTGATCCGGGCCAGGTTCAGACGGTTTTCTGCCGACGAAAGCTGTTGGGCGTCGGGGATAACTTTGATGACAGCGATGACATCGCCCGCCTTCACCATATCGCCCGCCTCGACATTTATCTGCGTTATGATTCCCGAAATCTGAGGCTTGATGTCGATTTCATCGCGAGGTTCGATTGTTCCCGTAAGGACAGCCGTACGTTCAACTTCCCCAATTGTCGGGGCAACAAGTTCATATCTTGTTTCCTTTGGTCGGGAATTCAGATAGAGATAGACGAAAGTCGCGATAAAGACACACCCGAGAAGTGTCCATAGGAAAATGCGCAGTATTCTTTTCATAATGCTTATTTATATATTTTTTCTGTTATTTATTCTATTTGTCGTTAAGTGCCTCGACCGGTTTGATTCCCATAGCTTTCAACGCGGGAATTATACCAGCAACGGTTCCGAGAATCAGAAACGCGACAACAATTCCGGCGGCATCCGGCAACGCGAGTTCAAAATGAGCCGATCCGAGAACCGGATCGTAGGTAAGTTTCTCTGTAATAGCCAGCACACCGACCGCGAAACTGACGCCCGAAACGCCTGATATGGCTGTGAGCGTCATGCTCTCAGTCAGAATCTGTGCAATTATATCAGATGGTCTCGCGCCGATCGCACGCCTGATTCCGATCTCTTGAGTCCGCTCCTTGACAATGATCCACATTATATTTCCAACCCCTATAACTCCGGCAAGCAGCGTTCCGGCACCGACAAAAAGGGCAAGCAGACTGATGCCAGTGAACAGATTGTCGACCATTTCGAACTGTTCTGAGATGTCCATGAACCACAGCGCCTTGTCATCATCGGGCGAAATAGGATGGTTTGTTATTATCGAACGCCATAGCCACGCTTTTGCATCAGTCGGCGTATGGCCGGGCGTTGCGGTGAAAAGCAGAGCGTTGACATTGTTTCCAAGATTAAACGCGCGGCGCATGGCAGTGGCCGGAACAAGCGCAGAATCATCAAGACGCCCACCGATCGAAGCCTCACCTTTTTGCCCAAGCACACCGACAACCTGAAAATATATCCCGTTGATCTCAACATAACGGCCAAGCGGGCTCTCATTGCCAAACAGTTCCGACGCGACATTCTTTCCGAGAGCAACAACCTTTCGAGTGCCTCTGTTATCGGTCTGATTAAGTTCACGCCCCTCATAGATGACCGGGATCTGCATTTTAAAGTAGTCTTCCTCCACACCCATCATCTGTCCGCTGGCCGATTTTGTTCCATACTTCATGCTCCCGACATTATAGATCATAGCGGAGGAGTGTTCAAGAATCGGACAGATCCTACGGAAATAATCGACATCATCCATCGTCAGCGACCACGTCATTCCCTTCTTGAAACCGCGATACGGTATTGATGTGCGGTCCGGAAACGCACCGCCCAGATTCGTGGCAAAACCCTGGAAGTTCCTCATCATCATTCCCTGAAGGCCGGCAGCTCCGCCCCAGAGCATTCCCAGCATGGCAGTGCCCCAGAAAATGCCGAAGGCCGTAAGAAGCGTGCGGGTCTTGTTTCGAGATAGGGTTGCAAATATCTCCCGCCAATTATCGTTGTCAAAAATCGGATTTTTCATTCTCGGATACCGTTTTTATTATTCATCGCGCAAAGCTTCAACCGGCCTGACTTTAGTTGCCTTGATGGCCGGAAACAGTCCGGCAAGAGCACCGGCAAGGATAAGGACCACCGTCACTTTTACCGCAATCGACAGATCAACCGTCGGATCCTCAAGAAACGGAGCATCTTTCGTCAGATAAGCTATCCCGCCCGTCACAATCATTCCGAGAGAAACCCCGACATAGCCGAACAATGTCGTGATGACAACGCTCTCGGTCACTATCTGAATCAGAATTGAGCGCGGTTTTGCTCCTATCGCACGTCGCACACCGAGTTCATGAACCCGTTCCCGAACCGACACGAACATTATATTGCTCACCCCGACAATCCCCGACAAAAGAGTGAAAATTCCGATAACCCACACTGCATAATCCAGAATATTCATGGCTGTCATCTGTGTCAGATATGACGTGAAACGATTCCATATATGCACCGCACTCTTGTCATCCGGAGCAAAATCGTGGGCTCGCGACAAAGTGGACCTTATATCCTTTTCCACAGATTCGCCATCGGCTTCATCCTTGACATTCTTGATTCTAACAGTCATGTCCGAAATCTTGTTGTCATTTCCGGAAAGAAACATAGCGGTCGTAAACGGTATGTATGTAGCCTTCTCCCAGTCATGGGCATAGACTCCGACAACACGCCATGAAAGGCCCAAAAGACTGACCGATTGACCGACGGCCTCAGTTCCGTCGCCAAATAATGTGCGCGCATTCTGTTCGTGAATCACAATAACCTTACGCTTCTGATCCAGATCGCGGTCATTGAGAAAACGGCCGCTGATCATTTTCAGGCGCGCCCTCTCGAGCTCGGCCGGGAAATGTCCGTAGATTTTGTCGCTGATATAATCACGCGGGGTAGACACTCTGGCCGTGTCGAGTGTCTTTACTGCGATTACCTGTTCGACGTGGTAACGGTTTTCCGATTCGATCACTCCGAGATCTCCCCTGTCGAGCTGAATGGAACGACCGTCGGAATAGCCCTTGTGGGCCTTGGTCGTAAAACCACCATAGACACTTATCGAACGTGCGTTGTCGATTGTCATTCGGGAAGCGAATCCATTATAGACCCCGCGGCTCATGCCCAACAGAACTATAAGCATGAAAATGCCCCATGCCACAGCCAGCCCCGTAAGCGCCGTGCGCATCTTGTTGTTCGACAAAGTCTGGAATATTTCCCTGAAAAGATCAAACATCACCACTCTGTGTTTTCATTTCGTAATCAGGCACGATCAAACCATCGGAAATGCGGATGATACGGTCGGTCTGCGCGCCTACACCCGGATCGTGGGTGACAATCAGAATAGTCATTCCCTCATCGTTGAGACTGCGGAACGTGGCCATCACATCGCGTGAGGTTTTCGAATCAAGCGCGCCCGTAGGTTCGTCGGCAAGTATTATGGCAGGATTTGTGATGAGCGCGCGGGCTATAGCCACACGCTGCTTCTGTCCGCCCGACATCTCGCCGGGAAGATGATGAGCTCTGTCACCAAGCCCCATGCGCTCAAGCTGCTCCATTGCCAGTTTGTTGCGTTTGCGTCTCGATATGCCCTGATAGAACAGAGGCAACGCAACGTTCTCGACAGCATTCTTATAACTGATCAGATTGAAGGACTGGAAAACAAAACCGATCAATCGGTTGCGTAGTTCCGCCGCCCGGTTTTCCGTAAGATCCTTGACCAGGACTCCGTTCAGATAATATTCGCCGCTGTCATAACTGTCAAGAATTCCGAGAATATTGAGCAGAGTCGACTTCCCTGAGCCGGACGCCCCCATTATTGACACCAGTTCTCCCCGCCGGATCTCCAGGTTGATACCCTTGAGAACATGGAGAGGGACAGCTCCGCCATAGGTTTTATTTATATCAGTCAGGCGAAGTATCGCCTCTTCACTTTGCTGCATTGAATTTTTTCAAATTTTAGTTTTCACTTTAATTGACGCAACGTCTTCAAGAAAAGTTGCATCATTGTCGTGAATGATTGAAAAAAAACCGACGACCGGAAATTTTAGCTAATTTTTCAATGAAAAAATTTGTCAATACGAACTCCAACCATTAACTTTGCGTTATCAAAATAAACGAAAGAACACTCTTTCAACCGAACATTGACTTAACTCACACCACATCAAAGTTGATTGGGAAACTCATCAATTTTATGTGAAATACCGAGACAAGCTTGTTGGATAATGGCGGGCCCCATCCCCATTGCGGGAGGCTTTCATTGCCCAGGCGGATTACAGAGTCCGGCAAGCACTCAAATCCTGTCATTCGGAGTTTCATCGCATCCTTTGATGTGGCTCTCATAGAAAGGAGAACTTTAGCTATCATAGCTTCGGTTCTCCTTTTTTTATTTGAATTAGAATTTTTTTCGTAAATTTGCAAAACAGATATTCTTTGCCGACATGCGGCATAGATGTTTTGTAATCCTCATCGGAGGGCATATGCATGCTGGATAAGATGACCGGGTAAAACCACGATTCTTTTCCGGCTATTTTTGTGTATTATAATCAAAAAAACATATGAGAAACCGTTCAATGGATTTAGGAAATGATTCTGTAGCCGGTCTCTTCCGCGCCTATCTGATCCCGACTCTCCTTGGGATGCTGGCCTTATGCGCGGTGACCGCTACAGATGGGATTTTTGTCGGACGCGGATGCGGAAGCAACGCGCTGGCGGCTGTCAACATCTGCATATCCCCCACAATGCTGATGATGGGGATCGGCCTGATGCTCGGCGTAGGAGCCTCGGTCATTGCCTCCATACAACTCTCCGACAAAAGAGTTAGGGACGCCCGTCTGACAATAACCCGTGCCCTTCTGTCAGGGACATCAATTGTGGGTATCTTCCTTGCCCTGACGTTGTCGTCGCCGGAAACCACGGCAAGAATTCTCGGTGCGTCAGAATCGCTTTTACCATTGACATCCGAATACATGCCCTGGATTTTCCTCGCCTGTCTGTTTCAGATATGGGGCGCAATCGGACTGTTTGTCGTCAGGCTTGACGGATCGCCGAAATATGCCATGTGGTGCAACGTGCTTCCCGGATTCGCCAACGTCATACTCGACTATCTCTTCATTTTCCCTTTCGGCATGGGGATACGCGGAGCGGCCATTGCCACCGCCATCAGCTGTTTCATCGGTTTTCTTATGATAATTCTCTATCTGACATTCTTGGCCTCCAGCCTTAAAATGATCAGAATCCCCCTATCTTCGGAGAGCATTAGAAAATCAATCCGGAACATATTCAATCAGTGTAAAATCGGAGTCTCGGCTCTGCTTGGCGAAGCCACAATGGGCATACTTATGATGACAGGCAATATCGTCTTCATGCGGTATCTCGGCAACGACGGCGTCGGGGCATTCAGCATAGCCTGCTACTACTGTCCGTTCGCATTCATGATAGGCAACGCCATCGCCCAGTCAGCACAGCCGATTATCAGCTACAACTACGGTCTCGGTCATCACAACCGATCTTCAGCCACCGAGCGGTTCGCCCTGGCCACATCCATTGTCATAGGGGGAATCGTAACCGGATGTTTCCTTCTGTTCCCGTCAATAATGGTCGGTCTGTTTCTTGACACAGCAACCCCTGCCGCCGAAATTGCCGTGAAAGGCATCCCTTTATTCTCGTGTGCGTTTATATTCTTCATATTCAACCTGACGGCGATAGGTTATTTCCAAAGTGTTGAGAAAGTCGCGCCATCGATTGTCTTCGCCCTCCTCCGTGGCATAGTGTTTCTTATTCCCGCATTTGCAATTATGCCTGAAATGTTCGGAACTACCGGCATATGGCTGTCTCTGTCTGTCTCTGAATTCCTTTGCACACTGTCGATCTCAGTCTATTACCTCGTAGACAGGCAACGCTCACCGAAAGCGAAGTCACGGATACAGACCATAAAACAAGAGCCGATTCGACAATAACAGCTGCCTGCGACTGACCTGGAGTCAACATGTTTCGTCGAACCGGCATCCGAGGAATCAGAAAGTCACGGCTCAAGCGACCGGAGGATCAACGAATTGGCCCGGTCTACAACAGTCGTATCCAGGCTTGCAAGATAAATCTGGGTCGTCGACTCGGAATCATGTCCCATCCCTTCGCTGATGACACTCAGTGGAATGCCTTTGGACCGGGCAACAGAAGCCCAGCTGTGGCGGGCAACATAAAGTGTCAGCGGAATCGCTATGCCGGCCAAACGAGCCACTTTCTTAAGATTATGATTAATGTTATAAGCCGTATTACGATATATATAGCGTTCGCTTGCCCTGCTGTTTCTTATTATCGGCAACAGATAGTCAGTATCATTTGCCGGATATTTATCAACCAGGCTCTGCATTTCTTTAGTCCACGCAATGTTCAGCCGCTGGCCTGTCTTTCGGCGGCGGTAGACAATACGTCCCGAAGATAAATCATTTTTCTTCAGAAAAGCCATGTCAATAAAACTCATCCCGCGCAGATAGAAACTCAGAATGAACATATCGCGTGCGTAATCAAGTGCCGGAGCAAAAGAAAGATCCAGATTTCTGATCTTACGGATAAGCGGCAACGGCAAAGCCCGCTTCACAGTCTTGTCAATACCCGTGTAGACATGTCGGAACGGATTGCGGTTTTCCGTCAGATTTTCTTCGACGGCCCTGTTATATACAGCCCTGAGTATCCGGATATAGAAACTGACCGTATTGGGCGACAGACCACGCCTGCGCAACCATGCCTCATAAGCCTCCATATCGTCGGCAGTCAGGCTGTCGAGCATAATGTCCTCATCCTGACGAAATTTCCTATAGCTGTTCAAGGTTGCCGTATAGGTTTCAGATGTCCTGATCCGGCCATTATGCTTAAGGCGTGCGATTACTTTTTTCATGAAATTGAACAGACTGCATTCAACTTTATAACGGCTGAACTCCTCTATGATATCATCTGCAGTATATGTATAACCGTAATCGTCAAATTTGCGGCTGATTTTCATCACCCGCTCCACATCCCATCGAATGCGCTCGCGTATTTCAACAACAACCAGTCTGCGCTCTCCATTATCTGTCGCCTTGACCATCGAACTCCGTTCATCCCATTCAAACGGATATATACGATAGGTCGACTGCAGCTGACGCACTCGCCTTTCATGGATTATCTGATAATAAATTGAACCTTGGTGACCGGGAATCGCAGAGGGTCGGAATTTTACTTTGATAGATGCCATTTAAATTTGATTAAATAAGTTATTCGACAAAATATAACCAAAAATAAACCGCAAAAAATAATTAGACCCCGTTCGCCGATATTTGTTAATGCCGGGAGCGCATATCTCCGTGTGATTATTGTCTTGTTTTTTCTTATTTCAACGTTTGCCGTAGCAGGCTATGAACTGCGCTATGGCGCGGTGTTTTATGTTGTAGACGTTTTCGACTCTCATATCAAG
>JAIDXA010000021.1 GCA_029058705.1 Paramuribaculum sp.
TGCCAAAACTATTCAACCCTGACGTTTCAGTTGACTCGCAACTGGGCGAACAATAACGCCAAGACCTTCTGCTCCGCAGCCAGCAACTACAACACATGGTTTGTCAATCCGTCGGTCATGTCGGAAGTCGACAATGTCGAGGGCTATTTCGCAATCAAGCTCCAAAGCGTCAGCTGGGACATCAACGGCGAAAAAATCGAAGACTACCGCCAGAAAGCCGGCCAGTTCATCCGTTATAATCCAAATGTGCCGGCAATACGCCATAATGCCGCAGGGAAACTGTTTCTCGGACAATATGCCTTTGATCCCGCCACCGAATCCGAAACCTATACCGAAGGGATCGCTTTCTCCTCCCGGCCAATTGCCCTCAACGGAACATATTGTTTCACACCATGCTCCAACGACCTATTTGACAAAGGAACGATCTCCATCGAGATTCTCGGCAACCTGAACGGAGCTGAAATCAGCCTTGCCCGAAACCAGATCCTACTGTCGCCGGCCCTGACCTACACAGCCTTCAGCATTCCTCTCACCTATGAATATTTCGGAGTCAAAGCCACAAAAATCAAAATCATGCTCTCTTCGTCGCAGCACAACGGTTCGATCGAATACGAAACCGCAAACATCAAAACCACTCCCGATCCGGTCACTGCAACCGCCACCGGAGGTGTACTGCGGGTTCAGGACATAACACTTTCCTACATTTAGAGAGTGTTTGATTTAAATCCAGACACTCACTTGGACCACAGATTCCGCTAAAGCGACTCCTTTAACAGACACAGAACTAATTAAAAACCAATCAACCCCAAACAACCCAATGATTAAATCCGCCCGACTCATGATCACGCTGCTGGTCTCGATGCTGATGCCGGTTCTGGCGCATGGTCAGGAAGAATTCAAACGCGACATCGAGCAGACGTCATTCATTCCCAAAGGACAATGGATCACTGGTGTAAGCGTAGGCTATTCACAAAGTTCACAGGACAATTACCAGTTTTTTATTTTTGAGGATCTGACAGGCGACACCTACTCATTCAAGGTAACGCCCATGGCTATGTATGCCTTCAAGGACAATCTGGCCGCCGGTCTCAAGTTCGGCTACATCCGTTCGAAAATAGGACTTGACAGCGGGTCGTTCATTCTTGATTCGGAAACCCACTTCGATGCAGACCTTCTGAACGCGATTTCTCAGGACTATTATGCCATAGGCGCCATCCGAAACTATATATCGCTCGGCAGCTCTCGACGCTTCGGCCTATTCAACGAACTGCAGCTGGAGCTCGGCGGCGGTCAGTCGAAAATATCGAACTACACCGGCGGCCAGGGTGACAACAGGCATCTGGAAGGAACTTTTGAACGCAACTTCTCGCTTAATGTCGGTCTGACACCCGGTTTTGTCATGTTTCTCAACAATTATTCGGCGATCGAGGTGAGCGTAGGTGTTCTTGGATTCGGCTACACCCACACAAAATCAATCACCAACCAGGTGCAGATCTCACGCCGAAACTCAAAGAATGCAAATTTTAAAATCAACCTGTTCTCCGTGCAGTTCGGCATGGCGTTCTATCTTTAAGCAACGGACATGAATATCATCAGGACATTTCTCGTAGCCACAGCCATCGGATTCGGATGCTTTGCAGCGACAGCGGCCGAAGCCCGCATCGATTCGACCTCAAATCCCTACATTGTCAAAGGCCATCCTCATCATCCCGAACATGACGAAAAAGTAATTGTCGGAGCCGACACGGTCTCCCTCGTCATCCGCGACCGCAACTTCGGACGCTACGACCGCGGACTCTTCAACTATCTCTTCATTC
>JAIDXA010000210.1 GCA_029058705.1 Paramuribaculum sp.
GCCTCTGCCGAGCGGATATATTCATCCACCCGGCTGTAATCAAGTTCCTCCGGGAGCTTGACCTCATTATCAGGTATAAAAAAATCGTCGGTAGATTTATTCATCATTTGAGTTTAAGGTCGAAGAACATAAAGCGGGTTCCTCCGGGGTCAAATTTTCTTATCCTTTGGAGGAAAAATGAACTCACGGGATTTTCTTAAAAATTCAGCTATCTGCGCTTCGTGTTCGGGAGATAGGCAGGGCTTAGGAAGTTTGCCGTTACGCTCCGCTTCCTCAACGAAAGCTCTTGCAGATTCACCCGTAAGTACAGGTGATGAGTTTATTGTCATTGCCATATCAGATTCTATATCAGTGTACAAAGTTACAATATTATAACAAATCACACAAGAGCCTTACTGCTAACGGCTCGAAAATATTATCACACCTCCGTACACTGTAATCTTAATCAGTGCAATGCTCATCATGTCGCGGTAGCACAGGCATCAGTAACGGCGCCGTGTGGGGGCTGTGAGGACTTTTTTGGCTGGGAGAACCCGCATGTCGCGAAAACTTCGTAAATTTGTAGCCGTTTTGCAGAAATGACTGATAATAAGCCGGGGAATGATTCCTCGCATCATTCTGAGGTCTCTACAGTGTTCATATATTCATAATTCGAATGATCTATCCCGAATCTTTTGAGAAAAAAATAGGTTTTGACAGCGTTCGTCAGGAAGTTTCCGCCTACTGCGTTTCAGCAATGGGACGTCAGCTGTCCGACGAGATGACTTTTCTGACCGACTACGAGGTAATCAGCCGGGCGCTTCATGCGACCGATGAAATGCTCGCGATTGTCAGAGGCGAAACCGACCTGCCGCTGGCTGGACTCCACGATATTTCCCATTCGCTGAAAGTCCTGACGGTCGGCCGCACTTTCCTTCCGGCGGCTGAATTCGTCACTGTCAGATCAACGCTGGTCTGCATGGGCGAAGTCGCTGATTTTTTCAGAGCGGGAGATGTTGAGGATGAGTCGCAGCAGCCCTATCCGGAATTGAGTGCGACCGTGCGGCGCATGGTCACATTTGCTCCTGTCGTTGGTGCGATCAACCGGGTCATTGACCGTTATGGCAATATCATGGACAGCGCCTCTCCGGAGTTGGCTGATATACGCCGGGAGATGAACCGGATGAGCGGGAGGGTCAACTCGGTGATGAAATCTGTGATAGCGCGAGCCCAGAGGGATGGAGTGATAGACGCGGACACATCCCCGGCTATGCGCGACGGGCGTCTTGTGCTTCCTGTTGCGCCGATGAACAAGCGCAAACTGTCCGGAATTGTCCACGACGAGTCTGCGTCAGGGAAGACTGTGTTTATCGAGCCGGCCGAAGTTGTCGAAGCAAACAACCGTATCCGCGAACTCGAGCTGGCCGAACGCCGCGAGATCACGAGAATCCTTACTCTCCTGACCGACACGCTCCGTCCCTATGCGGATCAGATTGCTGAAAGTTGCAAAATAATGGGTGAACTTGATTTTATCCATGCAAAGGCATTGTTCGCAAAGGATATAGATGCTTCTCTGCCGTCATTCTCTCCGAATGAGGAGCTGGAATGGTACCACGCCTGTCATCCCGGGCTTCTCATGTCGCTGCGCCGGCAGAACAAGGAGATTGTTCCGCTTGACATAACCTTGACTCCCGAAGAGCGTATCCTCGTTATTTCCGGGCCGAATGCCGGTGGAAAATCTGTCTGCCTTAAGACTGCCGGCATTGTCCAGTATATGCTTCAATGCGGTCTGCTGCCGTCCGTATATAGTAATTCCCGGTGTGGGATTTTCGAGGATATCTTCATTGACATAGGTGATGATCAATCGATAGAAAGTGATCTGAGCACTTATAGTTCCCATCTCCGGAACATGCGTTTCCTTCTCCAGAAAGGCCGCAAAAGCAGTCTGGTCTTGATCGATGAGTTCGGGGGTGGTACGGAACCTCAGATCGGAGGAGCAATCGCCCAGGCTGTTCTGCATAGTCTGAACGATAAAAAAATGTGGGGAATCATAACTACCCACTTTCAGAATCTGAAGCATTTTGCAGAGCAGACACCTGGTCTGGTCAACGGATCCATGCTCTATGACCGGCAGCAGATGCAACCTCTGTTTCGTTTATCGATCGGTAATCCGGGAAGTTCGTTTGCAATTGAGATCGCCAAAAAAATCGGACTTCCGAAATCAATTCTTGAGGAAGCGGAATCGATCGTTGGAAGCGAGTATGTCAATCTCGACAAATACCTGCTTGACATAGCCCGTGACAAAAAATATTGGGAAAACAAACGCCTTGCCATACGGCAGAAAGAGAAAAAAGTCGAACAGGCTTTGGAACGGTATGAGTCGGAAGCCGATCAGCTGCGAGGCAAACGGCGCGAGATAATATCGGAAGCAAAAGAGGAGGCCCGACGTATTATCGAAGGCTCGAATGCGCGCATCGAACGGACTATCAAGGAGATCCGGAGCGCTAACGCTGATAAGGAAAAAACACGTGAGGCCCGTCGCCGTCTCGATCAAGAGAAAACAGTTATTGATTCATCAGGTGAAAAACAGCCTGAATTGTTGAGAAAAGCCCCCAAATCACGTAAGAAGCCAACGAAACCGTCTGCTGACAGGGATGCCCCACTGGAAGTCAACGACATCGTCAAGCTTGACGGCGAGGGAACGCCGGGAAAAATTGTCGAGATAAAAGGAAAAGAAGCGGTGGTGATCTTTGGATTGCTTAAAACAACCGTGAAAATTTCGCGTCTCAGGCGCACACTCTCGAAAATCCCTTCGGCAGCAAAAGCTTCATCGTTCATTTCGTCGGCTACGAGCAATGAAAACCGTTCGCGGCAACTGCAGTTCCGGCAGGAAATCGATGTCAGGGGAATGCGTGTCGACGAAGCCGTGCAGACTGTCACATACTTTATCGACGACGCTATCCAGTTCAATGCCTCGAAGGTCAGGATTCTTCATGGAACGGGTACCGGAGCGCTACGTCAGTCGATACGCGAATATCTGGGTTCGGTCAGCGGGGTGGAATCCTGCCGCGACGAGGACGTGAGGTTCGGTGGTGCAGGAATAACAGTCGTTGATTTAGAATAAGAGCGCAAGCCGATAGACTCCGAACGCTAAAATCCAGGCGATGGCAGTGTTGTAGATGACCGAAAACGCCCCATATTGCCAGCGTCCGGTTTCTTTCACTATTGCCACCACGGTTGCCATGCAGGGACAGTAGAGCAGAACGAACACCATAAGCGCCAGAGCTGAGGCAATAGTGAAATCCGGCTTGCCAGTAGATGGATTGGTGGCTTTAATCCGCTCGCCCAATGCATGTTCTGACACCTCCTCGTCGCCTGTGTAAAGCACCCCGAGCGTTGAGACAACGATTTCTTTTGCAGGCACACCGGCAAGCATCGCGACTGTGCCTCGCCAGTGCATGCCTAACGGTTCCATGACCGGATTGACAAGTTTGCCGAGCATCTGAAGATATGAGTCTCTTTCAGGATTTATTTCCGAATCCTCGGTCAAGAGAGCGGTTTCATTTTCGATTTGACTGTCATTGTGGATCGGGAAGTAGTTCAATGCCCACACGACTATGCTTGCGACCAGAATCACACCTCCCATCTTCTTTATATATTGTTCGCCCTTGCTCCACATGTGGCGGATCAATGCTTTTCCTGTCGGTAGACGGTAGGGTGGCAGTTCCATGACAAATGGAGTTTCGTCGGTTTTGAAATAAAACCGTCTGATCAGGCGTGCAGTGACGGCAGCCACCACTATGCCCAGAAGGTAAAGCGCGAGGAACATCAGGGCGGCTTGTTTTTCAAAGAATGCCCCTATCAGCAATACGTAGATCGGCAGTCTCGCCGAGCAAGACATGAACGGATTGATGAGAATTGTGATTATGCGGCTCGAAGGGCTTTCTATGCTGCGGCTCGACATGATGGCCGGAACATTGCAGCCGAATCCCATGATCAGAGGAATAAACGATTTGCCATGGAGACCTATTCTGTGCATGATGCGGTCCATAATGAAAGCTGCGCGTGCCATATAACCCGAATCTTCCATGAAAGAGATGCAGAAATATAGTATCAGAATGTTCGGAAGAAAAACAATCACACCTCCTACCCCTCCGATTATTCCGTCGGCGATAAGGTCTTTGAGCCATCCGTCGGGCATATGTTCCTGAACAAATCCGGCAATCCAGCCGACAGCCGATTCGATCCAGTCCATCGGATATGAACCGATTTCAAACGTTGCCCAGAATGTCAGGAACATCAGGGTTATGAAGATCGGGAATCCGAATAGCTTATTGGTGACAAACGCGTCTATCAGGCGGGTCTGTTTTTCTACTTCGCGCGTCCCTTTTGTCAGGGTTTCGGCAAGTGCACCGGAAACAAAACCGTATTTTTCGCTTGCTATGGCCGAAGGGACATCTTCGTGAAGGTTATGTTCAATTTCCTTTACCTGCTCGTCCCGCACTTCAATAATATGGTTGTAGTCGCTGCTGACGCTGACAATGTTCTCGGCTTCTTTGTCATGTTCAAGCAGCTTGATTGCCAGATAGCGGGGCGAGAATTGAGGTGGTATGAATTTGTCGGCCTTCAGGATGTTTTTCAAGACAGTGACTCCAGGTTCTATTTCCGGACCAAGATTAACGTGGACATGCCTGACCGCCTTGTGACGGCCTTCGTAGACGGCTATGATCGCATCGAAAAGTTTGTCGATTCCTTTGCCCGAGCGCGATACTGTCGGAATAATGGGGACTCCGATCATTTCACCGAGCAACTTGTAGTCGAGACGATCGCCTGACTTTTCAAGTTCGTCGAACATGTTGAGTGCTATCACCATGCTGCGGTCCATGTCGATCAGTTCTGTCGTAAGATAGAGATTGCGTTCGAGATTGGAGGCGACAACGACGTTGACTATCACGTCCGGAGTCTGGCCGTTGAGATAGCGGCGCACGTATAGCTCCTCGGGCGAATATGAGTCAAGTGAATATGTGCCCGGCAAGTCGACTATGTTGAACTTGTAGCCGCCATATTTGAAACTCCCATATTTGGCGTCGACGGTTACTCCGCTGTAGTTCCCGACATGTTCGTGAGCCCCCGATGCGATGTTGAACAGTGATGTTTTACCGCAATTCGGATTGCCGATAAGCGCTATGTTGATAGTCTGGTGTGACTCTTCGAACGCGTTGAGAGATTGGACAGACTCAACCAACGTATTGGTATGTGATTTGGACTCGTTTGATGACGATGCATCCTCAACAGACACAACCTCAATCATATGTGCTTCGGTTTTACGTAGAGAAACCTCGTAGCCCATAATACTGTACTTGATCGGGTCTTTCATCGGGGCATGGAGCAATACCTCAATCTCGCGGCCTTTTACAAATCCCATTTCCATCAGCCGTTTCCGGAATGCACCGTGGCCTACGATCTTTACTATTATTGCTTTTTGCCCTGTGGTCAGTTCGTCTAATCTCATCTGATCTTGTTTTTTTTGCAAAGATGGGAATATTTTGTAAAATGGCAAAAATTATTTAGAATTATTTTAAATAAGAGGGCTTGGTTTTAACTTGCCTGTTGAACCTGCGAACCCAAATATATACTTATCGTATGAGCAGCTCGCCGGGATTACGGATCTGTTTTCGTTTCGCTACCCGATCGAGGTGCTTGTCCACAATGCAATAGCCAGTGCAATGAAAAAGCTAACTTCTTCATATTCTTATGACTATTGAATTAGTCATTGATTCCCGACAACAAGTTGCGTTCCGGCCGAGTGGGCCGACAGCTGGGGAGCATACTGACTTTGAATAGTCGCGATTCCGGATGCAAAGCTGCCGGCGTTGTTTACCCAGACATCGTAGGTGAGCAGGTAGGTGCCTTTACCAAGGTTGGAAATGAAGATATTTGTGGTCGCGTCGTTGTTTTCACGATAGAAACATAAGCCTTCCGAGAATATCGGTGCAGGTAATTGTTCAACCGGTTCGAGACATGCGGCGCGGTCGTCGGTTATGGCCACGTAGTCCATCGCGCGGTTGCATTTGACCAGCAGTTCGATTCTCAGCTTGTCGCCGACGTTGGCGGTCGTGGTCTCGACCCATTTGTCGCCCGCCTGTTTCAGGAAACGTTTTCTGATTGAAACCGCGTCGCACGCCGCAGCTTCCGTGTCTGCCATGGCCCGGATCGAGCGCGAATAGACTGCTCCCCACGCCGGAGTGTGGTCCGATTTCTCAATGGTCAGCATTTTGCCGGCAGGGGAGAGTTCGGAGATGTCGGTGCGGAAATAGCCGAGCGTTCTGTCAGTCGCCGACTGACTGACGGTCTTGGAACCGACTGCGACTTCAACGTTTTTTGCCGTACTGATCCACTTTGGCGAAGACAGAAGGACCGCGGCGCAGACTTCTGATGCTTCCGGCGAGTTGCCCCATTCGCGACTCTCTTTCTGGAGAATCAGCCATTGACGGATGGCGTCAATATCCTCAGACTGAGGTGAGACAAGGCAGAAAGCCCACAAAGCTTGCGCCGTAAGATTCAGTTCTGTCATTGTGCCGCCGGCAAAATCCGACAGAACCGGCCACCACATTCCCTGAGTCGGTGTCTTCTTTGAATACTGACGCAGCGACTCAGCAACCTCGAGAGCATTGCGGCTGTAGCCATGCTTGAACAAGATTTTTGCAGCGTCAATTTTGGCCGGCAGTGACATTTTCTTCCAGCCGTTAAGCTGCTGCTGAACATTCTTGGCTACAATCTCTTTGCCTGTCAGGGAAAGTGCAAACGAGGGATAGAGGTCAGTGACGGTCACGAATGAGGTGTAGTCTGATTTCGGGTATTTGCGGTAGCTCTTTTCAACGCATTTCTGATAATAGTCGAGAGCCTTCTGAATTATAGCCGACAGCTTCTTGTCGGTCGGCTGGAATCCAAGCGCATTGAGCCGTCCGATTGTGACGAGAGCCCTGTAAGTAGCCCATTCTGACGATTCTCTGCTCTGGTTCATCCAGGCGAATCCTCCATCGGCTCGCTGGAGTTTTTCAAGCAGGGAGATGTTTTCGGAGTATGATTTGCGGATATTCTTCGTGTCGAAGAGCATTGCAAGACGGGTCATTCGCTCGGTGTCGTTCTTTGCGTCAAGCATCCACGGCGTGGCTTTGAGCAGAATCGTTTTGAGATCCTGATTCTGTTCGAGCATGGAGACGAGTGTCGAGTCACTTCGGTCTGACGCTGTCCACTGCTGCAGTGCGCGTTTTACTTCCGGAACGGTTTTGAGTATCCCTTCGGCCACGGCTGTCGAGAATAGCGATGCGGCAGCCTCGGGAGCAGTGCGCGCGGTCGAGGCCGAAATGCCGGGCAGGGCAGTGACGACATACCAGATCGGATTGTCGCAGAACTGCAGTGTTATCTGCGACCCTTTGGGATAGGAGGGAAGCTTCATCGAGAATGTAGTCGAGTCCGGGTTAATGTAGAACGGGGTTGTCTCCACTACCGGAGCTGACGCTTCGAGAATGGGAATGAGCGATTGTTCGCCGTCTGAAAGCAGTTCCGTTTCAGCAACAATTCTGTAGCCCAGAAGCGGAGTGTTGTCCGGTGCAGCCAGTTCGGTGGAAAGCGTGAGGGATTTTCCAGCTTCGATTTTTGTCTTGGCAAAACTCTTTTTGAGAATGACCGTATTGTCGGCCGGATTGAAAAACTCAACGGTCACAACCGGACTTTGGTCTTCTTCGGAATTGTTGAACACGGTTGCAGCGATTGATGCACGGTCGCCCGTGCGCAGGAAGCGCGGCAGATTCGGTGTCACCATCAATGGCTTGTTTGCAATGATCTGGCGCTTGAATTCTGCCGTGGACAGATTCCGGTCATAGGCGAGTGCCGTGAAGTCCCATGTCGTATTGGCGTTGGGCACCTTGAATGAGAACGAGACCTGACCGTCAGCACCTGTCGTAAGAGTCGGATCGAAGAACGCAAGTGTCGCTTCGCCCTCTCTTAATTCCGGTTCGGCATTATGGGGCGCTACTGAAGCGATTGACCCGTTTTCAGCCTCTGTCGCACTTTCGGCAGTTCCTCCATCGGAATCAGCTTCGGCTTTCACGCTGTTACAGATGCCCATAGCCGTTACGACCATAACGAATTCATTGTTATCGTTATCGTCATCATTCTCGTTTTCGACTTTTGGCGCAGCCGCCATTGCCGAGCGCGACGATTTCGTATAGAGCATTTCTGTCACGCGCGTCATTACGGGAAGGAATGATAGTCCGTAGGTCTCAAAACGAGCGTCGGATATGTTTGAGCATTTATCGCTCGTAATAAATTTCTGACGTGACACGTTCGAAGCGAAGGATTCGATTTCAGGGGGTCTAACCGACACTGATTGCACATAGTCTTTGTTGAACGCAATTGCTTTTTTTACTCGGTTCAGCGAATTGAGGGCGCTGTTGTACATGTCGAAGATCAGTGCGGCTTCCTCGCCTTCACCGTCGGCATTGATAGTCGAGAATCTCCATGTTTCGAGATCGCCGGGCACGATGCGGTCGCGGAACGACTCCGCTTTAATCGCAAGCGTTTGTCGGGCTGACGGGCGGTCAATGTAAAATGAAACGGTCGATTGCCGGAAGTCCTTCGTTGCCGAGAGATTAAGCTGCGCGTTGTCGAGATCTGCCGGAAGCTTTACTCTTACATTGTTGGCTCCTTTCTGGAGTTTCAGCCATTTTCGCTCAAGAACCTTGTTGTCGCTATAGAGCAGATAGAGCACCGAAAGATCATCGGTCGATGAGAAAATTTCGGTCTCGCACATGTTGTTGTCGCTTATTGAAAGCTTATTGGCAGGTGACCATAGCGGAGCGTCGACGGGAGACGTTTTGCCGCCCGGCTCATACAGGGTCAGTGATGCGTCCAAGGTGTCTGTCTTCAGGGCCGTAGTGAATACTTCCAGCGAGTATACCGATGCCGGCAGATCGCCGAATGACACTGATCGGCCGACTGTTCCCTTCAGTACATTGCGGGGATTTCGGGTGTCGGTAAGAATGAATCCCATCTCCGTCTCTACGCTCTCACCTTCGCCGTTCTTGACGTCAAGATAGTCGGACATGTCGAACGGGTTTGACAATATGACTGTCGACGGGAGTTTTGAAACAATAGTGTAAGTCTTTCCCACACAGAATTCCGTAGAATTCTGCTGGCTCTCACCCGAGGCGGAGGTCGCTTGTACGAGAGCCGTGAACACTCCCTCAGGTGCGGGAGAATTGGCGATAGCCTCTTTCGTGAGCACAAGTCTGAACTTGCCCTCGGCATCAGTTGTATCTCTCAGTGTGCAGAACTTAACAGCATTTGATCGGAACCACCACCGGCCGACCGATGCCGACATGACGGCCGAGACCGGTATGCCTTCCAGACTGACACCGGAATAGGTCTTGACAGTCCCGCTGATTGTCACATCACCCTCCGACGGGATTCCGTTGGCGGCCTTGTCGAGAGTGATGAAGAAAGTCGGCATTTTATAATCGGAAACCTTGAAATAGTGAGTGCTGATCTCGTCGTTATCTATGGCGTATTCAATATGGTAGTCGCCGGTCAGTTCGTTGTCCGGTATTACGAACGTTCCGTTGATGCGTCCCCAACCGTCGGATGTGGTCTTGATTGTTTCGACGGGGACGTAGTTGGCGTTATAAAGAATCGCTTCGCATTGGGTGGCTGCCGATAACTTGCGCTCGAGACCCTTGACTTGATAGATGATGGCACACCATCTGACCGTGTCTCCCGGGCGATAAAGCGGCAGGTCGGTGTAGGAATTGGTTCTGTAGGACCATTCCTGTTCGTTTTCAATACGATATGAGCCGTATATTGATTCCGCATATTTATCCGGGCCTTTCACCGGATGGAATCTTCTGTTTGAATCCTTATCGATCCGATAGAATCCTTCGTCGTCAGTCTGGCCGATTGTCGTTAAGTTTGGATTTCTCAAGGCTTCCGAAAAAGCGATCGATGTTTTGCCGACAGGTGCGCCTGTCAATGGATCAATGACAAACAGATCGGTTTCTGCTTCGGATCTGACTGAACCTATTGCGAGCGATGTCGAACGGATGCCCGAGATGATATCTTTGGTAGCTATTGACTCTTCGTCTATGACGACATAATATCCATAATCAGGCACACTGATGGACACCGTGGTGTCTGCAATGAAAGGAATGTTTCCTTTAAGTGCCACTTCAACTGTTTTGACGGGTGTCAGACCCTTGAGTTTGCTGGAATAGAATGTAATTGAAGAGTTATTGATATTGGCATTGGCTGTTTTTTCTGGAATGCGGTAGACCGCCAGCTTGATTCTGTTGCGGTTTTCGGATTCAATCTTAACTTTAAACTCGTACCCGGGAGAGACTGTCTGAGGCGCGGTTACGGTGACGATTGGCGATGAAAGTCGTGCAATCAGATTCTTGATGCAACCGATACGTGCGAAATTGGGATGCGCAGTGGCAAAATCCTTGAGAGCCTTATAATATGTTTTGGCTGTCACCGGTGAAGACTCGTTGGGCTCCAGCCAGATCAGATTGCCGAGCGCAATCAGTGCGTTGCCGCTGAATTCCGAACTCATATTGCTAGTGTAAAGATCATAGAGCCGCGAGATCAACTCTATGTTTTTTTGCTTGTCGAGGTTGTCGTAGATGTGTCTGGACGCAAAGAGCAGTCGCTGGATGTCGCAGTATATTCCGGCAGCCTGGTTCGAGGAGTGGAAGCGCAGCAGATTGCCGTAGATATTCATTATTTCCTGCGTTTCAGGAGAACCGGCAGCAATGACTGGAGTCACAATGAATAGGGCTTTCGGACTCAGAGAAATAATCCCGAGCGATGGCGATGAGAAGGGGGAGAGCGTCGACAGCAGGCTGATTGAGTTATGTGCGGCGAAGTCAAACAGCGTCGGGAAATATATTGCGCTTGCCTGATCGCAAGTGATAATTGACTCAAAATTCTTCAGCGGCATGCGCTGGAGAGCCTCCTGTTTCGACAGCGCATCCTTGCATAGTCTGACGATCTCATTGCGGAACTGATCGCCGCTCCACTGTGTATAGTCATCAGGAAGCGGTGTCGCAGGCAACTCGCGGCGAGTGTAGACATACTTGTCAGCTTCAAAGATGCTGCTATAGATATTCGCCAGAAGCAGCTCTGCGAGAGCCTGGCCTTCAGGAGAGCTCATCTTCTGGCAGAGATTTTTGACTTTACTCACGACATCAGGCAGGTTTTCCGTGCCGATCTGGCCCTGGGCAAGCCCGAAATCCATCATTGCACGCAGTGCAGCAACGTCATTTCCTGCTTCAAGCGCTTTGCTGAGTTTCTTCTCGGCATTTGCGGAGACGGTTTTGGGATATGCGAAATCAGGCATGGCTGGCAATTCCGTTTTTGTGACGGCAGAGCTTGTCGATGTTATGCATAATGCCACAATGATCGGCATGAATTTCAGAATGAATGGCAATCTCATAATAAATAGTCGGATGTGTTTTAGAGAGTGTTTGGAATTAAATCAAATTAAGACTGAGGAAATTTTTTGAACGAATTCCGCGAGTTGAAGAGGGAGC
>JAIDXA010000211.1 GCA_029058705.1 Paramuribaculum sp.
AGGTTCTGATCATGGGGACATTTCCGCCTCAACCCAAACGTTGGAGCATGGACTTCTATTACCCGAACCGCACGAACGATTTCTGGCCGATGATGGGACTGATTTTCATGAACGACCGCAATGCCCTGCTTAATCCCGACGGCAAGACGTTCGATCTGGAAAAAATAAAAACGCTGCTCACCGAAAAAGGGATCGCCCTTCACGACACGTGCCGTCGGATAAGACGGCTAAAGGGAAACGCTTCCGACAAGTTTCTTGAGATAGTCGAACCGGTGCCGCTGTGGGAGATCATGCAGGAGATTCCGCTTTGCCGCACAATTGCCACCACCGGCGAAAAGGCAGCCGGTGTGATATCCTCCCTGACCGGAACTCCACTTCCAAAAATGGGAGAAATGGTCACTGCGGATAACGGTCATGAAATATGGCGGATGCCGTCGACAAGCCGCGCCTATCCGCTGGCATTAGGAAAAAAGGCAGAATATTACGCAAAAATGTTCCATCATATCGGCCTTTTATGATCAGCTCATCAGACAATAATGACAGCGGCGGATCAAAACAGATTGACCCGCCGCTGTCATTATTGCTGTTTATATTTCAGAAAGCCCTGAAATCCTTATGCCTTTACACGTCCGATGTATGAACCGTCGCGAGTGTCGATTTCGAGAAGTTCGCCTTCATTAATAAAAAGGGGCACCCGCACTTCAGCGCCTGTTTCAAGAGTTGCAGGCTTGAGTGTGTTGGTTGCGGTGTCACCTTTCAGACCGGGCTCAGTGTAGGTAACCTTGAGGACAGTCTTGATAGGCATTTCCGCATAAAGAACAGTTTCAGTCGAAGCATCGCTGACTACTTCAACCGTATCGCCCTCTTTCATGAACGCTGCACCGGTCACGAGATCCTTGCTGATGGGAATCTGCTCGAAAGTTTCATTGTTCATGAAAATATCATCACCTCCATCGGCATAGAGATACTGGAACGGACGACGTTCAACACGCACGTCTTCGAGTTTTTCACCGATGTTGAAACGACGTTCGATCACGCGGCCGTCAACAACATCCTTGAGTTTTGTGCGCATGAAAGTGTTACCTTTACCGGGTTTTACATGGAGAAATTCCACACAGAAATAGAGACGGCCGTCCATGCGGATGCAGGTGCCGTTCTTGATGTCTTGAGAGTTAATCATACGATTTTCTTCGTTGTTATATTGAGAAATTTTCCGCAAAGATAGCAAAATTCTCTCCAACATCAAAATGGCAATGTTCAAATTTACGGCAAAAAAGGCGGATTGAAGCAACCGTTTCGCTACCGTCCGAATTCTGTGGCCCGTCTCTGATCCATGAATATCGCGATGCAGGCAAGCCAATGGCACATCAAATGACACATCAATCTGTTTAGAATTGTAAATTCTGAGTTTTGAATTATGAACTTTGAATTATAATCAGTAACTTTGCTTTCCGATAAAATTACCCAAAACTCCCCGCCGACATATGATTACAGATTTCGCGATGCTGGCCATTGTCAATCCGGCCGAAATTATCAATACATTTCTTTCCGCAACCCCGATGATGGTCTATCTTCTGGTTTTCCTGCTGATGATTGTCGAAAGTTCCTTCATTCCGTTTCCTTCCGAGGTCATTGTTCCGCCGGCAGCCTATCTCGCCTGCACTTCCGACGAAGTCAACATTGTCGCCATTTTGCTTATAGCCACCGCCGGAGCGCTTGGCGGGGCCCTGATAAACTATTATCTCTCGATGTGGATCGGACGTCCGCTGGTCTATCGGTTTGCAGATTCCCGTTTCGGCCATGCGATGCTGATCGATCGGGAAAAAGTAGAGAAAGCCGAACGTTATTTCGATGATCACGGAGCCGTCTCCACGTTCTTCGGCCGACTGATTCCAGCCGTACGCCAGCTCATTTCGATTCCAGCCGGCATCTCGAAAATGAACATCTGGAAATTCATGCTTTTCACAACGCTCGGTGCCGGAGTCTGGAATCTGGTTCTGGCGGCACTCGGCTACTGGCTCGGAACAGTCGTTTCGCGCAACGCGCTTTATGAAGCCGTCGAGGAATACAACCAGTATCTAACCTATGCCGGCCTCGCCATCGGAGTTGTCTGCATCGGCTTCATCCTCTACAATGCTTTTAAACCCAGACGTGTCTGACAAACGTTCAGTCTCTCCTCCAATCATTTTTCATATAAAATCCAGAATTTTCCGACAATGACAAAAGTTTCGCCTTCACTACTTTCCGCCGACTTCGGCAATCTCGACCGGGATCTTGAAATGCTCAACGGTTCCGATGCCGGGCTTTTTCATATTGACGTAATGGATGGTGTTTTCGTACCGAACATCTCGTTTGGCTTTCCGGTTATGCAGGCAATCCGCAAGAAAGCTGAAAAACCGCTTGATGTTCATCTTATGATTGTTGATCCGGGCCGCTATGTCAGCCAGGTGCGCGATTGTGGCGCCGCCATCATGAATGTCCACTACGAAGCCTGCACACATCTCGACCGCGTTGTCCAGCAGATCCACGGAGCAGGCATGAAAGCAGCCGTCACCCTGAATCCGGCAACTCCGGTTGAAATGCTCGAAGACATCATCGAAAGCCTTGATATGGTTTTGCTCATGTCGGTCAATCCAGGTTTCGCGGCACAGAAATTCATTCCATCCACATTGAATAAACTCGTGCGCCTCAGAAAGATGATAGATTCACGCGGTCTGAATACGGAAATAGAAGTCGACGGAGGAATAAATCTTGAAACAGGACGTGCAACCGTAGAGGCCGGCGCCGATATTCTTGTCGCCGGAAACTTCGTCTTCGGTGCGCCGGATCCAGCCGGAGCAATTTCTGACCTGGCTTCACTATCACGCTGAAACCGCCAGGTTTTTGTTTTAAAACAAACAGTTTTCTGGATAATGCTTCAGCCAGACATGACAAAACTTTAACCAAAGAGACCGGACAAAATTTCCTCATTCCCCCATCCCGATGGACTCATTCGAACTTTCCACTGACCTTTACGACCCTTCAGAACTCAGACGCAACCGCCGCCGCCCAGAAAATCCGGGAGAGTCACCTTCGCTGCCACTCGAGGATATCGAAACCGCGCGACAGCCGCTGGTGCCTGACGAAGAGATTGCCTACAACCCATCCGAATCAGAAAATGATCCGGTTCAGGAAGTCACCAAGGCACAACCCGGTGTGCAACGGCGCACCGTCAGACGCCGTCCGAAAGCAGACGCTCCCGCCGAACCTACAGCACGTCCGCAAAAGCCGTCCCGGTCATATAACACCCGTTCCGCCGATCCGGCTCCGACGTCGACAGTCCCGACATCCAGCCGGACTGACGTTTCATTCGATTCTGTCCTGAAGTTTTTCGAAGATGGCAGACTCGGAATTTTTCTTGGGGTGGTGATGCTTCTTTTTGCGGCTTACCTTCTTCTTGCATCCATCTCTTATATTTCCAACAGCAGCGTCGATCAAAGCGCCCTGCTGAATGCCTCGGCCGATATTCTCAAAGAGCGCGCGCCCACCATCCAGAACACAACCGGCTGGTTCGGCGCCTTCATGTCGCATTTTCTTGTCTACCGCTGGCTTGGGCTCGGCGGTTTTGTCCTGATAGGCTACGTCGGAGCGCTCGGACTCTCTCTTGTCCACTTATGCAACTTCAAATTTTGGCAACTCACTTTTAAATCTGCCGTGACAGCGATTGCCATCTCTCTGATTGTAGGGCTATTGACTTACAACTCACCAAGCAGCCCGACATTCTGGGGTGGAGAGCACGGATATTTCATCAACAGATTCCTGATAGAAAATGCATCGCTGTGGGGAGCGTTAGCCGTCTCAATTGCTATGCTCACTGCCATGATACTCATTTTCATAAAGCCTCTGGCATTCTTCTTCAGCCACCTGGCCAAAGCTTTTCACGGAGTGAAATCGAGCATTGCCCAACGGCATGACGCAGCAATAGAAGCCGCCAGGCAGACAGAAATACGTCAGCAGGCTGAAAGAGCAGCCGAACGGGCACGGGCCGAACAGAGGCTCAACAAAAAGGAAGAATCCATAAATAAACGTGAACCCATTGAGGAAAACATCGAACCGGCAGCGCAAACGACTCCTGTAGCGGCAGAACAGCGACATGCGACTGAAAGACCACAGCCAAAAGCATCTATTGCTGAAGACAATCCCGAAACTGCCCCCAAGCCTATTCCTCTCGATGAGGTTTATACACCTCTGGTCCCGACATTGGATGACCCGCTGTTTGCCTCTGTCCCTGATGTTGAAACGAGATCGGCTGATTCACCGGCTTCCGCAGAGACAAAACTGACAGACATAGAGCATGAAATGACAAAAACAGAGCCTGAAGAAAAAGCTCCGGAATTAAATGACCTGTCATCCGCAGATGAAACAGAAACGAGCGAGATCACTGCAGCCGACAACACCCCGACTCCGGCTCTGGCTCTGTCGCTTGACACTACGGCATCGCTGACCGAGATTCTCCCCGAACAGGCAGAACCGTCCGATGTTCCCTCCGAACTTCCGAATTATCCGGAAATGACAATAAACGCTCCTGAACTTGAATCCGACCCGGACGAAACGGACAATATTGTTGAAAATGTAACCGACACAGTAGAACCCTCGCCTGCCACCGCCGCATCCGAGATATTTGACACCCCCTACGACCCGCGTGCCGATCTGTCGCATTACCGTTTCCCCGGGCTGGATCTTCTCTGCGAGACAGAAGACGACGGAGCCACGGTCGACGAAGAAGAACAGGAAGCCAACAAAGTAAGAATCATCAATATTCTCCGGTCATATGGCGTTGAGATCTCAAGCATCTCAGCCACCATAGGACCGACAATCACCCTCTACGAGATTGTCCCTGCTCCGGGAGTCAGAATATCCAAAATCAAACGACTCGGCGACGACGTTGCGATGAGCCTTGCCGCCATGGGCATACGCATCATTGCGCCTATACCCGGCAAGGGGACCATCGGCATGGAGGTGCCCAACAAGAAGCCTCGCGTCGTCAGAATGCGTTCGATTCTGTCGTCACGCGCCTACCGCGAATCAAAAGCTCAACTCCCGATAGCCCTCGGAAGCACAATCTCAAACGAAGTCTATGTGACGGATCTTGCAAAAATGCCCCACCTGCTGGTGGCAGGAGCAACCGGTATGGGTAAATCTGTCGGGCTAAACACCATCATAGCCTCGCTACTCTACCGCAAACATCCCGCTGAACTCAAATTCGTCATGGTCGACCCGAAACGTGTCGAGTTCAGCCTATACAAATGTATCGAACGGCATTATCTTGCAAAGCTGCCTGAAGAGGAAAGCGCGATCATTCTGGAATCGGAAAACGCGGTCACCACACTCAACTCACTCTGTAAAGAGATGGAAGACCGCTACACCCTTCTGTCGGAAGCCGGAGTGCGAGGCATAGTCGAATATAATGAAAAATTCTCCCAACGGCGTCTGAATCCGGAAAAAGGACACCGGTATCTGCCATATATCGTTGTTGTCATAGACGAATTTGCCGACCTCATCCTGACTGTAGGGAAAGAAGTCGAGACTCCGATATCGCGACTGGCCGCTAAAGCACGCGCCATAGGAATCCATGTCATCCTCGCCACCCAACGTCCGTCGGTCAATGTCATCACCGGTGTCATCAAAGCAAACTTCCCGGGCCGCATAGCTTTCCGTGTAACTCAACGTAACGACTCACAGACAATTCTCGACCGTCTCGGGGCCGAGCAGCTGATCGGCCGCGGCGACATGCTGATTTCGCGCAACGGCATTATCGAACGTGTTCAGTGTGCATTCATAGACACCCCCGAAGTCGAGGCTATATGCAACCACATAGCCAGCCAGCAGGGCTATTCAGGCGCATACGAATTGCCTGAAATCCTGACCGCGTCCGACGGCATTGCAGGGGCCGGGTCCCTTACCGACCGCGACCCGCTGTTCGCCGACGCAGGACGTGAAGTCTTAGGTCAGGGAATCGGGTCGACATCATCGCTTCAGCGTAAGTTCAACATCGGCTATCCACGGGCAGGCAAAATCATGGATCAGCTCGAAGCGGCCGGAGTTGTCGGTCCGGCAATGGGCGGAAAACCGCGTGCCGTGCTTATGGACATGTATTCTTTCGAACGCTTTCTGGAATCGTTCCGATAAATCCGTACTCCTCCCCTGCCATATCAGATTCAACCCAACACTATTCAAATTTGTTTATAAATCATGAAACGGACTTTTCTTCTCTCTTTCGCACTATCATTCATCGCCATTTCCGCAATGGCTACCGGCAACGCTTTCGAGATACTCGACCGGGCCGCAGCCAAGTTCACATCCTCACCGTCAATATCAGCCGCATATAACATCACCGCCTCGGGCAATAAATTTTCCGGACGCATCTCGTTTTGCGGCGATCGTTTTTCAATGACATCGCCTCAGATTCTGACCTGGTATGACGGAAAGACCCAGTGGTCATTCAACAAAGAGGACAATGAGGTTACTGTCACCGAGCCGACTCCCGACGAACTCAGCCAGATCAACCCCTTTGTCATCATCAACTCTTTCCGCAATGACTTCGACGCAAAAACGATGACCGCACCAAAGGGATTTGTCAAGCTCCAGCTCAAGGCAAAGAGTCCGAAGAATGAAGTGCAATCAGCCGTCATCACTCTCAACGAAAAGACCACAATGCCGACCCAAATCCAGCTCGACACAAAATCAAAACAACAGATCACAATCATCCTCAACTCCGTGACGACCGGACCGGCATACAACATCAAGGCTTTTCAGTTCTATGCACCAAACTATCCCGGCGTGAAGATTGTTGATTTAAGATGAATTCTCTTCAAAAACAAAAAAGAATCATGACAGAAAACACCATCAAAACCAAATGCCTTATAATAGGATCCGGACCAGCCGGATACACGGCGGCCCTATACACTTCGCGAGCTAACCTGAATCCGCTTGTGGTCGAAGGAAACCAACCCGGCGGGCAGCTGACAATCACCACCGATGTTGAAAACTTCCCCGGTTATCCTGAAGGCACTACCGGCACAGAACTCATGGACGACATGCGCCGTCAGGCCGAACGCTTCGGGGCAGACATCCGTTCGGGCATCGTCACATCGGCCGATTTTTCACAACGACCTTTCAAAATCAAAACCGATACTGGTCTTGACATCGAGGCAGAGACTGTCATAATCTCCACAGGCGCTTCCGCCAAATTCCTTGACCTCGCCGACGAAAAACGCTATATGGGCATGGGAGTGTCCGCCTGTGCCACATGCGACGGCTTCTTCTACCGAGGCAAAACTGTAGCCGTTGTCGGAGGCGGAGACACAGCCTGCGAAGAGGCGCTGTATCTGTCGAATCTCGCAAAAGAGGTCTACCTGATTGTCCGGAAAGACTATCTGAGAGCTTCAAAAGTAATGCAGCAACGTGTTTTCGACAAGCCCAACATCACCGTCCTGTTCAACACAAACACTGTCGGGCTCTATGGTGAGGAATTTCTCGAAGGAGCACGGTTGGCAGAATTCAAAGAAACCGACAAGGAGCGCGTCTACGAGCTTCCTGTCGACGGCTTTTTCCTTGCAATAGGCCACCGTCCGAACACGGAAGTCTTCGCCGGACAAATCGCACTCGACGAACACGGCTACATAGCTACAGATGCCCCGCATACCGCAACAAACATCGCTGGAGTCTTCGCAGCCGGAGATGTTGCCGACCCCCACTACCGGCAGGCTATAACAGCTGCCGGCAGCGGATGCCGCGCCGCGCTTGACGCCGAACGTTTCATCGGCGAGAATCCACTCTGATTCTCCACACAATCTTTCAACAAGCCGCCGGAGACGCCCAAATCTCCGGCGGTTTTCGTCTGCACCTTTCTGTCTTGATAAAAACACTCAATCAAACCCCCACACATGAATTTAGTCCAGTGAAGGAAACCGGGATGTTTTCTTTGTGATGGTTTTTGTTACATAACAGCTACATTTTCCAACAACAGACGGAATATATTGGCTTTTTTCATTAACTTTGTCAATTAAAGCCTATCTCCGAACCGTAGCCTATGAACGAAGACGCTCTAAGCCAGTTATATCTTAAAGACACAGCCTTTCAGGACCTGATGCAGAAACGCATTTTCAACGTTCTTCTTGTGGCATCGCCTTACGACGCATTCATGATGGAGGAGGACGGACGCATCGAAGAACAGCTGTATTTCGAATATGTTGACCTGAATTTGAGTTCTCCGCCGCGGGTAACAAAGGTCTCGACCGTCGAAGAGGCTGAAGCAGTTTTGAAAGAAAAGCACTTCGGGTTGACAATCATGATGCCCGGTGTCGACATCAGCGAGACTTTTTCCGGAGCCCGGAAGCTGAAAGAGATCCAGCCCTCGCTGCCGGTGGTTGTGCTGACTCCGTTCTCCAAAGAAGTGTCACGCAGACTTGCCAACGAAGATTTCACCGGAGTCGACTATGTTTTCAGCTGGCTCGGAAATGTCGATCTCCTTCTGGCGATCATCAAGCTTCTTGAAGAC
>JAIDXA010000212.1 GCA_029058705.1 Paramuribaculum sp.
AGGACTCGAACCTGCACGCCTCGCAGCACTCGCACCTGAAACGAGCGCGTCTACCATTCCGCCACCTGGGCTTTTGCTTTGCAAAGTTACGGCGTTTTGCCGGATTTTGCAAGTTTTTCCGCAAGTTTTTTCAACAAAAAGCGCCCGAATGTTTCACCGAAAGATTTCATAGCAGGTTCAATCGCACTCTTATCCGCAGGCTTTTCAGTCGGTAGGGGAGGTTGGGGATATGTAGGGGTATGTTATGTCCCAGAGGTATAGGGCCTGAGGAGGCATGGAGGTGCCGGCGGAGCAGCGGTCGCGTTTGTCAATTATTTGTTGGAAGCCTTCGACGGTAAGTTTGTGTCGTCCGACTTCTACGAGTGTGCCTACTACGGCGCGGACCATGTTGCGTAGGAAGCGGTCGGCAGTGATGATGAAAACGTGCGCTCCGGTTGTGCCGACAGGATGCCAGCACGCGTGTGTGACGCGGCATATGTTGGTTTTGGTGTCGGTGTGGAGTTTGGCGAATGAGGTGAAATCGTCTGTGTCAAGAAGGAGTCGTGCGGCCTGATTCATTCTGTCGTAATCGAGGGTTGGCGGTGACTGCCAGGACAGCTGATGGAAAAATGGCGATTTCGACGGGAGCGCATAATAGTGATAGGTGCGCGATGTGGCATCGAATCTTGCGTGGGCGTCGGGGTGTACCGCAATGAGTTTACGGATAGCTATCTCGCGGCCGACAAGCGTGTTGAGGGAGCGTATGATTGCGTCGTGGTTTTCGAGTGGCTGTTGCGTGTCGAAGTGGGCATACATTGTCTGTGCATTGACTCCTGTATCTGTTCGTCCGGCACCTACAATGGCTGTCTGTGTCCGCAGTACGGTTGAGAGGGCTTCCTCGATTGTCTGCTGGACGGATGATGCGTTGGGCTGCCGTTGCCATCCGTGGAAATTGGATCCACGGTAGGCAAGCTGCATGAAATAACGTTGCATTGGCGTCAGTTCTTTTCGAGATAGGTGTAGCCGTACAGGCCGGATCGGTATGTGCCGAGGAATTCGCGGCCTTCTTCGGGGGTGATGTGCCCGTCTTTCATTGAGGCGGTCACCCATTTCTCTACGTTTCTGACGAGTTTCTTCGGGTCATACTGGACATAGTCAAGGACTTCTGCCACTGATTCCCCGTCGATGACACGGTCTATTTCATAGCGGTCTTTGTAGACGCTGATGTGTACGGCGTTGGTGTCGCCGAAGAGGTTGTGCATGTCTCCGAGAATTTCCTGATAAGCTCCGACAAGGAATACCCCGAGATAATAGGGCTCGCCCGGGCGGACGCTGTGGACTGGGAGAGAGTTGGATATTCCTTGCGTAGAGATGAAATTGGCGATTTTCCCGTCGCTGTCGCATGTGATGTCCTGAATTGTGCAGCTGCGGTCTGGCCGTTCGTCAAGACGGCTTATGGGCACGATGGGGAAGATCTGGTCTATGGCCCATGAGTCGGTGAGCGACTGGAATAGCGAGAAGTTGCAGAAGTACTTGTCCGGAAGCATTTTTGCTACTTTTTTCAGCTCCTCCGGCGCGTGCTTTAGGGAGGAGGCTATCTGTCCTACTTCACGGGCTATCGACCAGAACAGTTTTTCGATGTTTGCGCGTGTGCGCAGGTCGAGCAGGCCGAGATTGAAGAGATCGAGGGCTTCCTCGCGGATCTGAAGGGCGTCGTGCCAGCTTTCAAAAAGACGCGGCTGGTTTAGGCGGTCCCAGATCTGATAGAGCTCTCGTTCGAGTTCATGGGCTTCCGGATCCACTTCCTGGGCGTCGTTCCATTGTGGCAGGCCGGTGGTTTCGAGGGCTTCGAACACGAGCACCGAATGGTGGGCTGCGAGCGATCGGCCGCTTTCGGTAATGATGTTTGGTTGTTTGATGTCGTTTTTGATGCAGGCGTCAACGAGTTGCGAAACGGCGTCGTTCGCATATTCCTGAATCGAGTAGTTCATCGAGCTTTCCGACAGCGAACTGCGCGTCCCGTCATAGTCAACGCCGAGACCGCCCCCTATATCGACGAAATCAATGTCAAATCCGGATTTGGACAATTGCACATAGTATTGTGTGGCTTCGCGCAGGGCGTTTTTAATACGGCGTATTTTTGTCACCTGGCTTCCGATGTGAAAATGGATCAGCTTGAGCGACTGTTCCATATTGTTGGAATGCAGATAGTCTATGGCCTCAAGCAGTTCGCTGCAGTTGAGCCCGAATTTCGAGCTGTCGCCTCCCGACTCTTCCCATTTTCCTGATCCAGTCGAAGAAAGCTTGATTCTGATTCCGACGTTGGGAATTATGCCGAGACGGCGGCCCACTGTGTCGATCAGGCGCAGTTCGTTGAGCTTTTCGACAACGAGATAGATCCGGCGTCCCATTTTTTGGGCGAGCAGAGCGAGTTCAACGAAGTTTTGGTCTTTGTAGCCGTTGCATATGATAAGTGCGTTGTCGGCTATGTTTGTCGCAAGAACTGCGTGGAGTTCCGGTTTGGAGCCGGCTTCGAGTCCTATGTTGAATTTGCGGCCGTGGCTTACGAGTTCTTCAACCACCGGTCTCATCTGGTTGACTTTTATGGGATAGATGAGATAGCTCTGAGCTGTGTAGTCATATTCCTTTGCTGCTTTTTTGAAGCAGTTCGAGATTTTTTCGATGCGGTTGTCAAGGATGTCGGGAAACCGAAGGAGTACAGGGGCGCTTACATCGCGGATCTGAAGTTCGTCCATAACTTCCTTGAGGTCAACCGATGCATAGCCTTCACGCGGGGTTACTGCAATGTGGCCTTTGTCGTTGACCGAGAAGTATTTCCGGCCCCAGCCGGTTATGTTATACAGTTCAGCACTGTCTTCTATTCGCCATTTTCTCATTGACTGATAGTTGATATGAAGTTGTGATTATTAAGAAATAAAAAATCCCACAGTTGAGGCATCTGCAGGATCATGCATTTTACACCACGCAAAAATACGAAAATTTCCTGAAATGACAATATTCGCCATTTCATGTGCAGAACATAACGATACGAAGTCATGACTTGATATCAATGCTGTCCGGTGAAAAAAATAAAATGAGATGATAGAAAACAGGCGTCTTCTTTGTCTATAATTTAAGAGTGTGTTTACTTTTAACTCAGGTTAGCATAAAGATGGATTTTTGAGTGATTTCAGCGAGTTGAGAAAGGAGCAATTGCCACATTGCGACTGCCGAAACTTGGCTGAAAGAACCAAAAAGACTCATTATGATGACCTGAAGAATTTCAAACAGAGCAATTATTTCTTAATTCGTGGTAAAAGTAAACATACTCTTAGACTGCTTGCATACTGTTGTCAATTCAATGGTAATGGAATCTGTTCTTGAAATGAAACCAGACACTGATAAACCAATCAAAAACATAATAGAATGAGTAAATTTAAATTTCTTGGATCATTTTTCGCATTTTTAATTCTTGCGGGGATAAGCTGCTGGGCAACGGAAAAATCGTTGCATATGCTGTTGCCTGCAGGCTGGCCTGAGATTCTTGTTTGGGGAATAACTGCTGCGTTCTTTGTCGTAGCTTCGATCGGCACAAAATTGATCGCTGATTCGTTGATGTCTCAACAGTTCATAAAAAATCGCAAAGGGAAGCTTTGGGGTGGTGTTTTTCTCGTTGTTTTCTTTTGGCTCATTATGAGCATGCCTACGAACACACACACATTTTTCTATAATGATAAAATCGGTTCGACAATATCGGAAGATATTAAAATAACCAGCAAATATCTTCAGCAGGTTGTAGATTCCAAAAAGATTGATGAGGACGGCAAAAAAATTAAAGACGCCGTTGAAGAACAGATTCAGCATATCGTCGCGCAGTTCAATGGCGATGAGCCCCCCTATAAACGTGGAAACGGTGAGCAGATTGGACTGCATCTCAAGCAGATCAATATAATTCTCAATTCATCGATTCGACAGGATCCTCGATACAACAGCCAGGATTCGACAATTTTGAATGGCTACAGATTGGAAATAGATAAAGCTTTGGCTCAAGCTCTTAAAAATCATACTGTGACAGAGGAATCCGTTCAAGCGGCAAGACGCCAGATAAAACGGCTCGCCGCCCTTAACGATTCAATTCAGGATCATGTTGCATCTGCAAGCCTTTCTGAAGAGGAGATTCGTCAATGCGAAAAAGAGATCAAGGACGGCTATAACATCATAGCTGCAAACAAAACCTTCATTCAGTTCGACAAGAACTCAGATGATAAGGAGGCTTATACGAAAGAAAATGCCGAAACAAAAACCAAGCGTCTTTCTTCTGTGATAGATGTGTTCTTCGTGGATTTTCTTAGTGGGAAATACCCCGGATCATTCTGGTATTACGTCATCCTTTCCATCCTTGTGGACATTGCTGCGTTCATCTTTTTTGATATTGCATTTAAAAACTGATAATTAAGTGATAAAAAACAACTGGTAATCCCTATGGCAGAAAAACTTGACCTCAACCTGGACAACATAAATATTGGTGGAGAAGATAATTCGCAACTAGTCTCCAATGATAGTGGGACAACACCGGTTTCCGACCGGAACAATGCTGTTATTGATGAAGACGACATCAGGATAACCGATAAAAAAGCGCCCATTGTAATGCTGTTTGGGCCTCCTACAAGTGGCAAATCCATGACTCTTGTAAGACTTGCCCGCTATCTTCGCAAGCAAGGTTACACTGTGAAGGCAGATCCGACTTTTAAATCAGACGATGCTTATAGAAGTAGGTGTGAGAAATTTCACAAAAACCTGAACACAACCGAGGCTCTTAAGGGAAATGCTCTAAATGAATTCCTGATGGTTAAGATATTTAAGCATGGATCAACAGTGTGTCAGATTCTGGAAGCTCCCGGTGAGCATTATTTTAATCCCGACAAGCCGGATGAAGTAAGTCCGCGCAATTTCCGTCCCTATATGACGGAGATAATCCGAAAGCTCCCAAATAGAAAGATATGGGTGTTCATAACGGAAGCGCAATGGGAAGTCCATTCATCGATAAAAGACTCCTATGTCTCGCGAATCAAGGGGTGCAAGGATCAGCTCCTGAAACCGACAGATGGAGTTGTCATCCTTTACAATAAAGTCGACCAGAAAGACGAACTCTTTGAGGATGGAAATCTCCATGTCTTATCAGCTGAAAGCGCTATGAGAGGTGAATATGAAGGCCTGTCCGCACTATTCAGGAACAGAAATCCCATTACAAGTTTGTGGCGTCGTTACAACTACAGGTTCGTTCCGTTCTGCACCGGTTATTACACCAATCAGATTGGCGGAACCAAAAAGTATAATGAGAGCGAAGAACATTATCCGAGCCACTTGTGGGCCGAACTCATGAAATGTTTCAGAGGATAGCATATGAATTCAGTTGAAATATACATCCATGGCACCCCCAGGGGACATCAGATCTGGGGCAGCGGCCATAATCATGATTATATAAGCACATTCTACAATCACGATTCGACGGCAACCGAAAAGGCCGTGATGCAGATAGATGTTTGCGCCGGCGACTCGTTCTATACCTATGTGCGCCGCCAGGGCGTTTTTGATTTCGAAGGGCGTCCTGAAGCTTTTTTCGCACTCACGGTGAGTTTCCATAAAGCGTATTGCAGGGATGTCTATAAACTTTATCATCTGTTTGACGCTGTCTACAGCCAATTATGTCTGGGTTCTATATTAGGACAGTCTGGCAATGCCGAAAAATACATGGTTTCGGACTTTTCTGCTGCACGTTCTGGCGGTAACGCTGCTGTGGATAGGATTCATGCTGCTTTCAAACAGAAGATCGAGGAGCTGATCATGCCCTCTTTGGCTCCTATTTCGTTTGGCGACACTTTTAACCGGCGCAAGAAAGTCATAAGCCTGATGGAAGTTGACAGCCCTTTGTTTTTCGATGAAGTCAAGGAATATTCGGTAGTGGTTTCTCCCGGTCGCCAGCCCTCGGCATTGGCTTATGTCAGAGTGTCAGAAGAGTTGAAGGCTGCTGAGGCTCAGAAAAAATCACTGTCTTCTGACATTGCCCGGATGCAGTCGGAAATCGCGGCTCTTTCCCAAGAAAACAAAAATCTGTCCATTCAGTTGCGCAAAACTGTTTCGTCGAATGGGAAGAAGTTTGACAGCAAGGTTGGTCAACTTCAGTCTGAACGGGATAAAGTAGCGGCGGAGCGAGACGAATTTAAGCAGAAATTGGAAACTGCGGCATGCTCGATAAAGCAGATTGAAAAACCGTTTCAGCAGCTTTCCCGCCTTTTGGCGGGTCGATTTCCCGACGATGATCCGGCGGAGCATGACATATCTTTGGACCATTCACACCGGATTTCTTCGCAAAATCAAAAAGGATCATGGCGTGAGTGGCTTAATACTCTACTTCTTGGTCTTGTTGTTGTTTGTTGTGTTGTTGTTTTGGTGGTAGTTCTGAATGACAAGTCGTTCAGCCATAGCCCGGATAAAACCCAGGCAGACACTGTCGCAACAACTGTCGATTCAACTGCAACATCACAAGTGTGGGGAGGTGGGTCGTATCCGCAGGGCGCAGATAGAATTGATATTGGCGAAGAAGGTGATGATCTTGACACTGATATTGATGAAGAAAACACCCTGTCGGGAATACTGGTGGCAGGCGTGGATATGCCGACCGAAGTCCTTGAAGGTTGTTGGTGGGGGTATTATGTAGACCCGGAAGCAATGAGAATGGCAATAGCTTCAGTTTATCGGCAGAACGAATGGGCCGAAAAGTGATGATACTATATTATGTTGACAGTAAACAAGTAAAAGTTAGCACATGCACAATAGATTGACAAATGGAATATCGTCATCACTGATCATTATTTCGTTGATGATGCTTATGTCGGCTTGCGGAAAAAAAGCTTCTAAACCGCCATATGATCTTGAGCAGAAGTCGAAAAGTTGCATTTCAATCCCCTACGATGAAATGGGGGGAGTTAAAGTGATTCCGGTTAAGATTAATGGAATCACGATGAATATGATATATGACACTGGATGTTCCGGTGTGCATATATCATGGAACGAACTCAAGACATTGGATAAAAACGGTAAGATTGGCCCCGAGGATGTATTGGGTGTCTCTTATGCGTCTATTGCCGACGGCTCTATTGTTGCCAACGGCCTGATAAATATAAAACGGATAGAGGTCGGAAGCGATGAGGAGTCCATCGTTCTTGAAAATATACCGGCAAGCGTGGCCTTGAATCAGGAAGCCCCGATTTTGCTGGGTAATTCCGTCTTGGACGAACTGGCTTCTGTGGAAGTTGACAATGTGAAAAAGAATATTAATTTTTATAAAAAATAAGCGGTGAATTATTCCACCTGTATATTTGGAGAGCTGTCCGACGGATTTTCTCAGTATCCCGATGATGGTTCTTCAAATCTGTTTAAGGAAATTCAGTCTCAATGTATAGCCCCGTCGCAGTTGATCATACGCCGCGACGAGAGTATGATGTATTACATCTATGTGAGAAAATTACTCAAGGATAAATACATCGGATTGGCTGTTGCGGTAAATGGATATTACTTCACACAAGTCCAGTCACTGTTTATATTGTTCGAGCAGGAAATAGCGGATATGGCGGAGTGTGGTGTTGTTGTCAACTACACTGACAATGGCGAATTAACCTCCGGGTTGTCCTCTTTGGGAAAAGAAGAGGAAGAGGTGTTGGCTGTAATTAATGATTTGCATTCGAAAATAAGCGGCATTGGTGCTGTTGCGGAGCTTCCTCCGGTCGATTTCTCCGTTTCAGTTTCATCGCGCAAAATTTTTAAGGAAACAGATTCCACATCTGAAATTGTTGAGGCTTCATGCCGATATGGCTTCACGGTGATTTTAAAGGAATCGGATTTTGATAACGCAAGGGCAACAAGTTTTAAAAATATTCTGAAGGATCTGAATGCCGAAAAAAATGCACTTATAAAGGAGAATAAAGCGTTAAAGGAAGCCAACAGGCAGATAAAACGGCAGAAACAACAATTTACGAGGGTCGTATTTCTTTTTTTCACACTCATGGTTTGTGGTATTGGCCTGTTTCTCTTATATGATGATCTGAACGATACACAAGACAGATTGGATTCGGCAAACAATACAATAACACGGTTGGATTCAGTTATAGTGGCTGATGAATCTACAATAAAGAGGCTTGGTGATTCGGTAGCCAAGATAAAAACCAATCTTCAGAATGAAACATCCGCGAAACAAAAAGCGGAAAAAACACTGCAGACCATATGCTCTTTTCTACCTTTTGTTGTAAAGAAATGTGAGGTAAGTTCCACCACGTTCAAATTCGATTATTTCTGCCCCGAGGAAAAGAACCTGACAGTTACATTAAAAGCCATTAATGAAAACAATAGCGAAATCATCACGAATACTCATACGTTGACCTTCTACAAGGGAAACGGCTCCAAAAGTTTGGACTTTAGCCGAAGTCTGAATTTCTCTCATTGCTATTATGTGGTTATTATCTGTAATGGGCGTGTGATTGCCGGAACTCGCTGGTGATTCAGTAGTATATTTGCGAAGCAATTATTGAATTAGGCATCCGTTTCCCTGTAACTCGGCCTTATCTTTGCGGCGATGTTGCTCCGACGCCGCTCATATCAACCCGCTCCGCGCCCGCGCCATATCTGTCAGCGCGACTATGCCGCCCAGTTCGAACGCTGGGCCGGCTACCGCCTGCATCCCCATGCCCGCCTGGCAGTTGCCCGTCTCGAGCTGCAGCGAGCACGCCGTCAGCCGCAGCGCCTCATCCTCTGCAACACACCCTCATCCATCGACATCGTGCGCCAGACGCTGGCCGACTACATCCGCTGGCGAGCAACCGTCGTGCAGCCGGGCGAGCCCTTCTGCGCCGTCGGCCGCTCCCGTGCCGACCTCAGCCGGTTCTTCCCCAGGCGAAAGCTCCGCACACTTCCCGACCACCGCTGGCAGCCGATCCTCGTCTCCTCCCGAACGCCCGACCACTGCCGCGGAGTATCCTTCCGGCTCGCGCTGATCCTCGACGGCGACGCCTTTCCCTGCCGCGGACGCTATCTCGAACAGCACTGGCGCTCCATCCTCCCCGCAATCGACGTCGGCCCACAATCCCTCCTCATCCTCTGCGGAACCTACCGTCCCCGCACCCGCGTCAACTTCTTCTCCCGCCTTGTCCGTCAGTCCCGTCTTCCCATCCTCGACCTCTCCGAGCCGCCCGACGAAGAAACCTCCCCGACGCGCGAATCCGATCAGCCGCCGCAGGG